>JAILBD010000285.1 GCA_024681275.1 Erysipelotrichaceae bacterium | reverse complement strand
AAAAAAAGCATCTTTCGATGCCTGTTTTGATCCTTAACCTAAAGTTGCAACAGCTTTTGCTAAACGCGACTTCTGTCTGGCAACATAGTTTTTATGTTTTAAACGGCTGGTAGCGGCTTTATCCAGAAGAGCATTAGCTTTGTTGAAAGCTTCAACAGCAGCGTCTTTGTCGTTAGCGGCGATAGCAGCGTTGACTTTTTTGATCGCAGTCTTTAACTGAGACTTTTCAGAACTGTTCTTTCTGTTGGCCTTAGCGTTGGTCAGAGCTCTCTTCTTTTGAGACTTAATATTTGCCATATATCCTCCTTACTTTCATTTTTACGCTTTCTTATTATAAGCAAATCACCTTTAAAATGCAACAAATACTGTATAATATTAATGTTATGAATCAATTTGAACAAAAGATCGTTTTTATGGGAACACCGGCATTTGCCGCCAATATACTGGAGGGCCTTTATGATGCCGGATATAATATCGTCGCTGTCGTGAGCCAGCCGGATAAGGAAGTCGGCAGGAAACACGAACTGAAAGCTTCTGAAGTGAAAGAAAAGGCTCTGGAACTGGGTCTTCCTGTACTTACACCGCGTCGGATCAAAGACGAATATGAGGAAGTCCTTTCCTATGGGCCGGATCTGATCATTACGGCAGCATATGGCCAATTCATTCCGGAAGCTGTTCTGGATTATCCGGAGTACAGATGCATCAATGCGCATGGATCGCTGCTTCCCAAATACAGAGGCGGCGCACCGATACAGAGGGCGATCATCAATGGTGAAGACTACACAGGCGTTTCAATCATGTATATGGCCAAGAAGATGGATGCCGGGGAGGTGCTGATGATGAGGTCAGTCCCGATCATGATCGATGATACCAACTCAACGATGTTCTCCAAACTATCTGACCTGGCACTGGAGATGCTTCTGGAACTGCTTCCGCATATCTTCAGAAAAGAAGTGAGTGCAGTTCCTCAGAATGAAGAGGAGGCCACTTTTGCGTACAATCTCGATAAAGAGATCGAACATATCAGTTTTGAAGATGAGACAAAGAAGGTCTATGACCACATCCGCGGTCTTCTGGACAATCCGGGTGCTTATTTCATCTGCAGAGATAAGAAATACAAGATCGAGAAAGTCTTTTTCGAAAAAGCCGAAGAAACAGACGCCGGTGTATTCCGGGGGCTGGAGAAGGATTATCTGCGCGTAGATTGCACAGATGGCTTCATCAAGATCTATCAGATCAGACCGGAAGGAAAGAATTCGATGGATGCGAAGGCTTTTTTCAACGGCAACGGACGGAACATGGCAGGTGAAAGACTTGGATAAGAAGAATATCAGGAATTTTTCCATCATCGCCCATATCGACCATGGTAAATCGACTTTAGCCGATCGCATTTTGGAATTGACCGATACGGTATCCAAAAGAGAGATGCAGGATCAGATCCTGGATTCGCTGGAGCTCGAAAGAGAAAGAGGGATCACGATAAAACTGAATGTCGTTCAGCTTTCCTATCATGCCAAAGACGGACAGGAATACATCTTTCATCTCATCGATACGCCGGGTCATGTCGACTTCTCCTATGAAGTATCCAGGTCACTCGCGGCATGCGATGGCGCGATCCTGGTCGTCGATGCTTCTCAGGGCATCGAAGCCCAGACTTTAGCCAACACCTATCTGGCTTTGGACAATGATCTGGAGATCCTGCCGGTCATAAACAAGATCGACCTTCCTAGCGCGGATATCGATCGGACCAAGAAAGAGATCGAGGATGTCATCGGTCTAGATTGTTCGTATGCGCCATGCATCTCGGCGAAGACAGGTCTCAATGTGGAAGATGTCCTGGAAGGGATCGTCAGATACCTGCCGGCTCCAAGTGGAGACGAAAATAAGCCATTGAAAGCCCTTGTTTTCGATTCCTATTATGATTCCTATAGAGGTGTGGTCGTTTTTATCTGCGTCAGAGACGGAAAAGTCAAGGTCGGTGATCATATCCGGCTGATGCAGGCAGATACGATCTATGAGGTCACGGAAGTCGGTGTCAAGACTCCAGGTGAGGTCAAAAGGGCTTCTCTTTCGGCTGGTGAAGTCGGTTATCTCTGCGCTTCGATCAAGTCGATCAAGGACATTCATATCGGTGATACGATCACGCTGGATGAAAGACCGTGTGAAGAGGCGCTCCCGGGTTATCGGAAGATGAATCCGATGGTCTACTGTGGCATGTATCCGACTGACAACAACAAGTATAACGATCTCAGGGACGCTTTGGAAAAACTGCAGTTGAATGATTCCAGCCTGACTTTTGAAGCAGAGTCTTCAAAGGCACTCGGCTTCGGTTTCCGTCTTGGCTTCCTCGGTCTTCTGCATATGGAGGTCGTTCAGGAGAGACTGGAAAGGGAATACAATCTGAACCTGATCGCGACAGCGCCTTCTGTCATATATAAAGTCACGATGACCGATGGTACGATCCGATACATCGATAATCCGTCTCTCATGCCGGAGCAGAATGTCATTGAATGCATTGAAGAACCTTATGTCCGCGCTTCGATCATGGTGCCGAATGACTATATCGGACCGATCATGCAACTGTCCCAGGACAAGCGCGGTATCTATAAAGATATGATCTATATCGATGACAACCGCAATCAGCTGGTCTATGAGATGCCTTTGTCTGAGATCATTTTTGAATACTTTGACAGGCTGAAATCTGTTTCCAGGGGCTACGCATCACTTGATTATGAATTGATCGGCTATCGCAGATCCAATCTGGTCAAGATGGATATCCTGATCAACGGTGAAGTGATCGACGCTTTGAGCATCATCGTACACAGGGACTTTGCCTATCACAGAGGTCAGGCGATCACGGTAAAGCTCAAGGAGATCCTGCCGAAGCAGCAGTTCGAGATCCCGATCCAGGCTGCGATCGGAAATAAGGTCCTGGCCAGGACGAACATCAAGTCTTTGAGAAAAGATGTCCTTGCGAAGTGCTACGGCGGTGACATCTCCCGTAAGAAAAAGCTTCTTGAGAAGCAGAGAGAGGGCAAGAAGCGCATGAAAGCGGTCGGAAGTGTAGAGATCCCTCAGGAAGCTTTCATGGCTGTGCTGGCTTTAGATGACGACAAGAATTAAACATCTTTACGTTCACGTCCCGTTCTGTTCGTCGATATGTTACTACTGTGATTTCTGCCACCGCATCTACGGTGATAGGATCAGTGAAAGGTGGCTGGACAGACTGGAAAAAGAGATCAGAGATTCATGTCATGATCAATACGAGACGATCTATATCGGTGGGGGTACTCCCACCGTTTTATCAGTTGAGCAGCTGGAAAGATTGTTCAAGATGATCCAGCCTTTCAGCAGCCGTTGCAACGAATATACGATCGAAGTCAATCCCGAATCTCTAGATGAGGAAAAGATCCAGCTCTTTATTAAATACGGGATCGATCGTATCTCTATGGGCGTTCAATCTTCGGATGATGAGATTCTTAAAGCATTAAACAGAAAACACAGTTTTTCTGATGTAAAAAAGAGAATAGAACTGCTTAAGAAAAATGGTCTTGACAACATATCTGTTGATCTGATGTATTCACTTCCGGGTCAGGATATGGATATCCTCAAAAGAACTGTTGAAGATATTCTGGAACTGAATGTGCCGCATATCTCCTTATATTCACTCACGATCGAAGAGAATTCTGTTTTCGGCAAGAGAGGTGTCAGCAACTTGGATGAAGATATCGAAGCTGACATGTATGAGTATATCGATCTAATATTAAGAAAAAATGGCTACGTTCATTATGAAGTCTCCAATTTCTGTAAGGAAGGCTATGAGTCTAGACACAATATGGGATACTGGCTTTATGAGGACTTTTTGGGATTATCTGTCGGTGCTTCAGGAAAGATCGGAAACAATCGCTATAGCAATACCAGAGATTTCAACAGATATTTGAACGAAGAATATTTCAGAGATGAAGATCTTGAATTAAGTATTGAAGACATGAAGTTTGAAAATATCATGATGTCCTTAAGAACGATATATGGACTGGATATTGAAAAATTCAATAAAAAATACAGCTGTGACCTTGAAAAAGAGAATTCCAAAGGCCTAAGTAATCAATATATAAAGATAAAAGACGGGCATCTTATCTGTACTAATCTTGAGCTTTTAAATCATGTGTTACTTGATTTTATGAAAGATTGTTAATTTGAGTTAACACGAAAAAATAGCGGTGCTATAATGAAGAAAAGAAGATTTGTATCTTATAGATCCAGTTAAAGAAAGATTTTTTGTATGTTATAAAGGGAGGGAAATATGGCAACAATCAGTTTACAACATATTCAGAAAATTTATCCTATTGGCGAAAACACCAAGAAACAAAAGGCATTTTTAAAAAAAGCCAAAGAGGACAATCCGGAGACCAACAAAGTCAACCTCAAGATTACTGAAGAAGGCGTTGTTGCTGTAGATGATTTTAACCTGGAAGTGAAAGACAATGAATTTATCGTCTTTGTCGGCCCTTCAGGATGCGGTAAATCAACGACCTTGAGGATGATCGCCGGATTGGAAGACATAACCAGAGGTGATCTGTATATCGACGGTGTTAGAATGAACGACATCGAACCGAAAGACAGAGACATCGCAATGGTTTTCCAAAACTATGCCTTGTATCCTCATATGTCCGTAAGACAGAACCTTCAGTTCCCACTGGAACTTCGCAAGGTTCCAAAGGATCAGATGGACAGGCAGGTCGAAGAAGCTGCTGAAATCTTGGGTATCACTGAGTATCTCAACAGAAAACCAAAAGCTTTATCTGGTGGTCAGAGACAGAGAGTTGCGATTGGGCGTGCAATTGTTCGTGAACCACGCGTTCTTTTGATGGATGAGCCTTTGTCAAACCTCGATGCAAAATTAAGAAACCAGATGCGTGCTGAAATCATCAAGCTTAGACAAAGAATTAAATCTACATTCATTTATGTCACACATGACCAGACCGAGGCTATGACTTTGGGTGACAGGATCGTCATCATGAAAGACGGTCTCATTCAGCAGATCGGTACTCCTCAGGAAGTTTTCGACAATCCGATAAATACTTTTGTTGCCGGATTTATCGGTATGCCGCAGATGAACTTCTATGATGGTGCACTTGCGATCGAAGATGGTCAATATGTCATCAATGTCCTTGGTGCCAAGATCGTTCCGTCTGAGGAAAAACAGGAGAATCTGAGAAAGCATGATGTCAAGCCGATGGATATCATCGTTGGTGCAAGACCTGAACATATAACCCTAAAGGAAGTAGAAGGCGCTATGATGGAAGGCTCAGTAGATGTTTCTGAAATGATGGGCAGTTCTGTTCACATTCATTTGAATACGGGCAATCATGATAGTATCATCATCGTTCCGACCCTTGATCTTGGCAATCAGCCGCTTTCGATCGGATCAAAAGTCAGATTCACTTTTGCTCCTAACGTCGTTCATATGTTCGACAAAGAGACAGGCAAGAATCTGGAATATTAATGGTTCTAACCGATTTATCGGAGAACATATATTTTTAATGGAGGAAAAGGTAAAATGAGCATTAAAAAAATTATTACAATTTGCTTGGCTTTCCTGCTTCTGGCTGGTTTAGCCGGATGTTCAAGCAAACCTGCTGAAGAAGGCAATAGCGATAAAGTCGCTGTTACTGTCACAGTATGGGGCCCACAGGAAGACCAGTCTGACGACAATGGCAAGTGGTTGCAGACTCAGTGTGAGGCTTTCGCAGCTGAACATCCTGAATGGGAGATCACGTTCAATTACGGTGTCTGCTCAGAAGGTGATGCCAAAACCAACGTTACTACTGACCCGGCAGCTGCTGCTGATGTCTACATGTATGCTAACGACCAGATCCCTGATCTTCTTAAGTCAGGCGCTTTAGCTGAATTTGGCGGCAATACTCTTTCTGCCATCAAGGAGAACAACTCTCAGACTACTGTCAATACTGTTTCTTATGATGGACAGGTCTTAGGTGTTCCTTATACTGCAAATACCTGGTTCATGTACTACAACAAGGCAGTTATTTCTGATGAAGATGCTAAGAATCTTGACACGATGCTGACTAAGGGCAAGGTCGCTTTCCCATTAGACAACTCATGGTACATCGCTGCATTCTATGTAGCTAACGGCTGCACAATGTTTGGCGAGAACGGTGACGATGCTGCTGCTGGTTTCGATTTCTCAGGTGACAAGGCTGTTGAAGTAACGAATTATCTTGTTGACCTCGTTGCAAATCCTAACTTTGTAAACGGCGATGTTTCTACTGGAAACGACATCGATGCTTTCTTCTCCGGAACATGGGATTATCAGAAAGCTAAAGATGCTTATGGCGATAATTTAGGTATTGCTCCAGCTCCTAGCTTCACACTCAATGGTGAAGAAAAGCAGATGAAGTCATTTGCCGGTTCAAAAGCTGTAGGTGTGAACCCTCAGGCTGCTTTATATGCTGAACATCCGGAGATCGCTGTTGCATTAGCTGCTTACTTAGGCAATACTGCTTCTCAGCAGGCTCACTATGATAAGAGAAATATCATTCCAACTGACAAGAATATCAATGTCGGTGATGATGCTCTTGCAAAGGCACAGATGGATACAATGGCATATGCTTCTATCGTTCAGCCATTACAGGCTAATATGGGCAATTGGTGGACACCAGCTCAGTCAATGGGCGCTGAGCTTGTTGCCGGTACTGTTACTCATGATAACGCCGCCGAAAAGACAGAAGCAATGAATAACACATTGAACAATCCAGGCGTACAATAAAAACTATTGGTTTGAGTATGGCCGTAATCGCTTTTGATTGCGGCCATACTTCAATTTAAATAACTAACATCAGAGGAGGTTATTTATGGAGAAGAATAAGATCAGTGTCATAAATGCATTGAAATATGGCGATTTGACAACCAGGTTATCATCATTATTAATGGGTCTGGGAATCATTACGCATAAACAGATAGCAAAAGGTATTTTGATTTTGCTTTGTGAAATCGCTTTTGTATTTTATATGATCGGAACAGGATTCAATTCATTGGCCATGCTTCCATCACTTGGTGATAGAGAATCGGAAAAGGTGTGGAATGAGGCAAAACAGATCTATGAATATACGATAGGAGACAACTCCCAGCAGATCCTGCTTGCTGGAGTCATTACCTGTTTTGTCATAGCTGCGATCATATTTCTGTGGATCCTGCAGATGAAACATTCATATGCTCTGCAAAAAAAGATCGAAAATGGTGAACATGTGCCAACTATTAAGGAAGATATCAGGAGTTTGTTTGATAAGAAGCTTTATATCACTCTCATGACTCTGCCATGTCTTGGTATATTGATCTTCAATATCGTTCCTTTGGCCTACATGATTTCAATGGCATTTACCACCTATTCAAAGGAAGGCGATCATCTTATCTTGTTTGACTGGAATGGCCTGACACAGTTTGGCCGTGTATTGAACATGAACGGCAATATCGGCCGTCAATTCTGGCAAGTATTAAGATGGACAGTGGTCTGGGCGATCTTTGCGACGTTCCTCAACTATATCCTGGGCATGATCCTGGCCATGATCATCAATAGAAAAGATACCAAAGGCAAGGCTTTCTGGAGATTCTGTTTCGTACTTTCTATTGCAGTACCGCAGTTTGTAACGCTGATGATCATGAACATCATGCTTCAACCTTCGGGAGCCATCAATGTTCTGCTTAAGAATATTGGGTTGATAGGGGAGTCGATTCCTTTCTGGCAGAATGCCAATCTGGCGAAGGTTACGATCATTCTGATAAACCTCTGGGTAGGTATTCCTTATACGATGCTTCAAGTCACTGGTATTCTGCAGAACATTCCGGCTGAGCTTTACGAAGCTGCCAAAATGGACGGTGCAGGTCCGGTCAAGATCTTCTTCAGGATCACGCTGCCGTATATGCTGTTTGTAACAACACCTTATCTGATCTCAAGTTTCGTTGGCAACATCAACAACTTCAATGTCATCTATCTGCTATCTAATGGCGGCCCTACATATGTTGGTGATACAGCTGGTCAGACCGACCTGCTTGTAACCTGGCTGTATAAGCTGACCGTAGACCAGCAGTATTATAACCTTGGTTCTGTAATCGGCATCCTGACATTCGTTATCCTGACGGTCGTCACCCTGATCACTTACAGAAACTCAAGTTCTTATAAGAATGAGGAGGCGTTCATGTAATGAAGGACGAAAAGAATAAACTGAGTCTGCGCAGACGGATTATAAATCTACTTGTTCATCTTCTGCTAGCTTTTCTGGCCTTGATCTGGATCTTGCCGATTTTCTGGATAGTATTGACCAGCTTTAGAGCTGAACCAGGCGCATATACCAACACTTTCCTTCCTCAGGGTTATACATTAAACAACTACATCAAGTTGTTTACGGACAGAAATGTCCTGAACTTCCCAAAAATGTTTATGAATACCCTGATCATTGCGATCGTTTGCTGTATTGCGAGTACTTTCTTCATCTTATCGGTTGCATATTCCCTCTCCAGGATGCGTTTCAAATTCAGAAAAGCGTATATGAATATGGCAATGATCCTTGGACTTTTCCCGGGTTTCATGGCCATGGTCGCTCAGTATTTCATCCTGAAAGCAATGGGCCTTACAGAAGGCTCGATGATCAGATTAGGTCTGATAATCGTCTATTCTGCATGTACAGGTCTGGGATTTCAGATCGCTAAGGGATTCTTCGACACCATCCCTCGTTCTATTGATGAAGCTGCAGTAATGGATGGTGCTTCTCAATGGGTAGTCTTTACCAGGATCACGATGCCTTTAGCTAAACCGATCGTCATCTATACGGTCATGACTTCCTTCATTGCTCCATGGGTAGACTTCGTCTTTGCAAAAGTATTGTGCCGAGCCAATGCTGATCAGTTTACGGTCGCTATCGGTCTGTGGAATATGCTTCAGAAAGAGTACATCTATCAATGGTATACTTGTTTTGCAGCCGGCGCGGTAGTCATATCTATACCGATTGCTGCCTTATTCTTGTACATGCAGAGATTCTATGTCGAAGGCATGTCTGGTGCTGTTAAAGGATAATTAGAAAACTTCATAAATAACCAAACAGAAGGAGCAATGCATTGCTCCTTTTTGTATGTTTAAACATGATCAGCAAGTATTGGAAATCTGAACTGAAAGTGTTTTTTTAACATAAAATGAAACAGTCATTAATAATGGAGGATACTTTAGTTAAGCAGATAATATAGTGATCTGCTTAGCAGACCACTATATTTTTGATTATTGAATCAAGATAGAGGTTTTTTTATATCTATTCTTAATCTATCTTTCAGACAGAAATAGATGACCAGATAAATCTCATGGATAAGAATAACAGAAATCCGATATCTGCTTATAGTAAGTAAGCTGATGTTTATTTTAGAATCACAGATGTCATCGCACCGATCGTCAGTTTGCCATCCTTAAATGAAGCACTGTTCATTCCGATATGATCAAGTAACTCGCTGTAGGTGTCAGCAGCAATGGTGATCTCTTCGGAAGAATTGTTGTGGAAAAGATAAGTTGTTTCTCCGTTATATTCTATTGAAAAGCCTCCGAGATTGCTGTTATCAAGATCGATGAAATTGTAGGTGCCTCTGGCAATTTGCGGATATCTGTTTCTTATTTGAATGAGATCACGGTAATAATTGAGCAGGCTATTTTTATCTTTTGTCTGATCTATGACTGTGCCGTTGATCTGTTTTGTTATATCGTATGTTGAACCTTCAGGGTCGCTGATCGTATCATTATCCCCCCACAACATAGCCAGCCTTCTGTTGGCATCTGTGTTGGCAGCACCTCTTGAACCCTTCATCCCGATCTCTTCACCATAATAGAGAAAAGGGGAACCGGGAGAAAGAAGATAGAGGTTCGCAGCAAAGAATGCCTTGCCATCGGAAATGCTTAGATAGCCAGCTGCACGATCCATATCGTGATTGGAAATAAAAGGGATCGGCATCGACTTGCTGTTGATCGACTTTAGTTTGTCCTGATAACTGCTGATATAATGCGTGTACATTTTCATATCAGAACCTTTTGCTGTTTTGGCAATGATGCCTTCAGCCTGGGACATTGAGAAGTTGAAACAGTTCAAAGCCGTTTCATATTGGTCAATCTCTCCTTCATGACTCCAGACCTCGGCAACCAGATAGACATCTTCCTTGATCTTTCTGAGTTCATCACAATACCATTTCCAGAAGTCAACAGATCTGCCGTTGTCACTGAGATAGATGTACTTTGCAGCATCAAACCTGAATCCATCAACGCCTTTATCCAGATAGAATTTTGCTATATCCAGGACTTCTTCCCTGACTTTCGGATTATCAAAATTGAGTTCAGGCATATCGCTGGAGAAGTTGCATTCATAGACCTGTCCGGCATTGTCTATATCGCACCATGCTTTACCAGGCTGAGCTTCATACTGGATATCATAGGTGTAGAAATCGTAATATGGATCATCAGTTTTTCCGGATCTGTGAGCATCATAGAAGTCAGAGAACCAGGGGTGATATCTGGAAGTGTGGTTGATGACCATGTCCAGGATCAGGATGATGTTCCTCTTGTGGCATTCTTCGATGAGCCTGTCCAGATCTTCCTGCGTGCCGAAAGCCGGATCGATGGTGTAGTAGTCCTGAACATCATATTTGTGATAGGAGGGGGACTTGAATATAGGTGTGAGCCATATCCCCTGTATTCCTAAAGAGTTTCCTGAATCCATATCGCCGTCATTCAGATAGTCGAGTCTATTGATGATGCCGTTGAGATCACCGATCCCGTCACCGTCCGAATCTGAGAAGGAACCAGTAAAGATCTCATAAAAGACACGGTAATTGTCATCGATCGGATCTGGCCTTGGTTCCGTTTTCTTTGAACATGATGTCATCAGCAAGCAGCCGATGATGAAGAAAATGATGAGAATTCTTTTTTTCATAAGTTGATCCCCCCAGTGAAATCGAGAAGGGCATCATCGATCTTCTGAACAAAGAATGGATCAGACGATGCCATTTTTGATCCTTTATTTGAAACAGGACGTCATAGAAATCAGATAAAGATTCAAAGATAAGATGAGTTATGATCTTTTATATATGCAATTCACCTCAACAATATTTTAATATTTAGGCTAAAATAAAAATAGATGTTTTTATAAGGGGATAAAAATGGATAAAAAAAGAAGTGCAGGCATCCTGCTGCCGATCCTGTCGCTGCCATCTGAATATGGCATCGGCACATTGGGTAAAGAGGCCTATCATTTTGTCGATTTTCTGGTCAAAGCCAAGCAGTCCTACTGGCAGGTCCTTCCTATAGGCCCGACCAGCTATGGAGATTCGCCATATCAGTCATTCTCTTCCTATGCCGGCAATCCGTATTTCATCGATCTGGATACGCTGGTGGAAGAAGGACTTCTTGAAAAGAAGGATCTGAAACAACTTAAAGTCACAGATCCTGAACATGTAGATTATGGTTATCTCTATGAGACGAGATTCCCGTTGCTTTACAAAGCCTATAAGAATGCTTCGAGCAAACAGCACAGAGAAGCGGAAGCCTTCGCGAAAGAGAATGCCTCCTGGCTTGATGATTACGCTCTTTTCATGGCCGTCAAAAAGCACTTCGATATGGCGTCATGGCTGGAATGGCCTGATAAGGGCATCAGAGAAAGGCATGAGGACTCGATACGTGAATACAGAGAGAAACTGAAAGATGATATCACATTCTACAAATTCATGCAGTATCTCTTTTTCAAGCAGTTCCTTAAATTGCGTCAATATGCCAACAGCAACGGCATCAGACTGATCGGTGACCTTCCGATCTATGTCGCGATGGATTCCTGTGATGTCTGGTCGGATTCCAGACAGTTTCAGCTGATCGAGAACACGAAGGCACCAAAAAATGTTGCGGGCGTACCGCCGGATTATTTCTCAAAAGACGGTCAGCTCTGGGGGAATCCTCTTTATGACTGGACTTATATGAAAACGACCGGCTATAAATGGTGGATCGATCGTGTTGCCGGCGCATCGAGATTCTTTGATGTGATCAGGATCGATCACTTCCGCGGTTTTGATGAATACTGGTCGGTCACATATGGAGAAAAGACCGCGAAGAACGGCCGTTGGGAGAAAGGTCCGGGCATCGATTTTGTCGGCGTCCTCAGAGACTGGTTCTCCAATGTGGAATTCATTGCCGAAGATCTGGGCGTCATCACGGATGGTGTCAGAAAACTGTTGAAGGAATCGACATTCCCGGGCATGAAGGTCCTGGAATTCGGTACGGATCCCGATGGAAGCAGCGGCCACTGTCCGCATAACCAGACTGTCAACAGTGTCTGCTATATCGCGACTCACGATAATATTCCGGTCATGGGCTGGATAGAAAATGCCAAAAAGAAAGAAGTCGAGTATGTGAAGAAGTACTATGGTCTGAACGAAGAGGAAGGCTACAATTATGGCCTCATCCGCGGCGGCATGTCCACGGTCGCTTATCTGTTCATTGCTCAGATGCAGGATTATCTTGGCCTTGGCATCGAATCCACGATGAACAGACCTGGAACTTTAGGGAATTGGAGCTGGCGTTTGACAAAGCACGATCTCAACGCAAAACTGGCAAAGAAGATCGCTGACATCACGCATATGTACGGACGCGATCCGAAAGAGAAAGAAGCCTGAAAGTCCTTGAAATAAGGGTTTTAAAGTGCTATAGTAATTAAGCATCGTTACTGAGTCTGGACCATCTCCGGATCCTTGCCCGGTTACGATCAAAAAAGAAAAAGGAGAAAAAGAATGTTATCAAAAGCTGAAAAGGCACAGATCGTCAAAGACTATGCCAGATTTGAAGGCGACACAGGTTCTGTAGAAGTCCAGGTCGCATTACTTACTGCAACGATCAACCGTCTGACTGTTCATATGCAGTCAAACAAGAAGGACTTCCATTCAAACAGAGGTCTTCTGATGATGGTCGGTAAGAGAAGAAGCCTCCTGGAGTATCTGAAGAAAGAAGACATCAACAGATACAGAGAACTGGTTGCCAAGTTAGGTTTAAGAAAATAACATGGGCGAAGCAGACGAAAGTCTGCTTTTCTTTTGTGCTAGAATTAAATAAACAGGAGTTCATTAATTTATGGCACAAAAACTGAAAGATGAAGTACGTCAGGCCATCATCACGGCGGCAAAAGAAGAGTTCCTGGAAAGGGGATATGAAGATGCTTCCATGCGTTCGATCGCCCAAAAAGCCGGGATAACCGTTGGCAATATCTATCGCTATTTTGATAATAAGGATGATCTGAACAGACAGATCCTCGCGCAGACAAGTGATGATATCAAAGATCTGCTCAGAAGTTTCAGGATCGATTCTTTATCCAAACAGCCAAGGGTCTTTGATATGTCTCTGGACAATCAGGACCTCAATGAACTGATGAACAGGTTCACCGATTCCATGGTCGACCTCTATTTCAGAAAGAGAAGTGAATTCAACATCATCCTGTGCAATGAAGATCTCAACGGACGTATCAGGAAGTGGTTTTCCGATTCCTTTGGAACGCTCATCTATCAGAAGTATTCGTATGCCGATCAAAGGCAGATGCGGGAATACCTGTCTTCCGCATATTCAGAAGCAGTCTTTGCCGGGATGAAGGACATATTCATGAAGGGCATCGAAGACGAAAAGACACTGCGCCTGATCCTGAAGAACTTCCTTTCACACTTCATCACGATGGTCAATGAAAACAAGGCAAATGGGAACTTATACTGATGCTGCTGATCAATA
>JAILBD010000283.1 GCA_024681275.1 Erysipelotrichaceae bacterium | reverse complement strand
AACCGCCGCCGACGATGACGAGCTGATGTCTTTCCATCACAGATCCTCCTTTGCGCCTGCAACAGCGACATTGGAACCTTCCTTGTCCAGAAGGATCTCCGTATTCTTCTTGTGCAGTTCCTCAGCCAGTATCCTCATGACTTCCGGCTCACAGAAACCGCCCTGACAGCGTCCCATTCCCGGACGGCAGCGCATCTTGACGCCTTTGATCGTCGTGGCACCGCATTTGCGTCTGATCACATCTCTGATCACGCCCTCCGGTATCTTCTCACAGCGGCAGACGAGCTTTCCGAAAGCAGGATCCTTTCTGATGAGCTCATCAAGCTCTTCATCGCTCATCCTGGACACATCGATGAAAGGCTTCCGGCGCTGATACTCTTTTTTCTCGTGGTATTCAAACTTCGGCAGAACGATATCATGGACGACATCCCTTGCGATCGCCGGTGCAGCTGAAAGACCCGGCGATTCGATGCCCGCCACATGCACGAAACCCTCGATCCGCTCATCTTCCTGTATATAGAAATCCCTCAGATCGATGTTCGGACGCAGCCCGGCAAATGTATGGATCATCTTGTGATACGGAATGTTCTTCATCGTCTTGGTGATCTCATTCCTGATATAATCCAGGCCATCTCCCGTCGAATCATCCTCTTTGTCCTCGGTGAACTCCGAGTTCGGACCCAGCAGAACGTTGCCATGCACCGTTGGAACAGCCAGGACGCCCTTGCCCTTCTCGGTAGGCACCGGATAGATGACATGATTGACAAAAGTCCCATTGAGATGATCCAGGACAAAATACTCGCCCTTCTTGGCCTTGGCCTTATAAGGCGACGGTCTCAGCATCTTCGTGATCTCGTCACAGTGCACACCGGCACAGTTGATGAGGACCTTCGTCTCTATCTCATCATTGATCAGGAAATGATCCTCTATCTTCTCTATCTTTTTGACTTCATAGCCGAGTTTCAGTTCTGTACCATTCAGCATCGCTTCTTCCATCGCAGCGATCGCGACCTCCCAAGGCGCGACGATTCCGGTCGTCGGCAGAGAGAGGACCTTGCTGATGCGATCAGCGAGATTCGGCTCGGCCTTCCTGGCCTCGTCTCCGCTCAGGACCTCGTAAGGCACGCCTCTTTCGATACACTGCGAGATCAGAACATCGAGCTTCTCTTCCTCTTCAGGTGAACCGGCCGCCACAAAAGCACCGATCGGCACATAAGAGACTTTGAGTTCTTTACAGAGCTCAGGATACATCCTGTTGCCCAGCAGATTGTATTTGCATTTTAAAGTACCCGGTTTTGGATCATGACCAGAGTGCACCATGGCCGAATTGGCCCCGGTAGCACCTTCAGCTACATCATTCTCCTTCTCCAGAACCAAAACCGAACGATCAAATTTGCTCAATTCATGAGCGATCAAAGAACCGGTTATACCCGCTCCGATTATCGTTATATCTACCATCAATTCAATTATAAAATAGATTTTCGGAAGAAAACGCCCATCTTGTCCGATTGTTTTCTTTTGGTACAGAAAAGGCATTATGGTAGAATGAAACTGAAGATAAAAAGGAGTCAATATCATGCAGAAATTCCGTTGTATCGTCAAAAATCCGATCGGCATCCATGCTAGACCGGCAGCCAAGATCGCACAGCTCTGTGTCGGCTTGAAAAGTTCCGTCACGATCTACCGCGATGAAAAGAAAGCCAACGGCAAGGATGTCCTTCAGATCCTTTCTTTGAACGCGAAGAAAGACGACGTCCTCGATATCGAAGTTGAAGGACCGAAGGAAGCCGAAGATGTCCTCAAAGTGAAAGATGTGATCTATGAAAGTGAATGCAAAGAAGAAGACGCATCCGACATCCTCAAGATCGCTTTCTTCGGAACGAAAGACTATGACCGCATCTTTTTCACCGAACTGGAAAAAGAAAAAGGACCGGGCACATACAACGTCGATATCGACTATCTGGAATCCAGACTGACGAAAGAGACAGCGACTCTGGCCAGGGGCCACGATGCGATCTGCATCTTCGTCAACGATGAAGCACCGAAGGAAGTCATCGACATCCTGAACGAGGAAGGCATCCGCCTCATCCTTCTGCGCTGCGCCGGCTTCAACAACGTCGACCTCCAAGCCTGCAAGGAATACGGCATCAAAGTTGCCAGAGTACCGGCCTATTCGCCATACGCTGTCGCTGAACACGCCATGGCCATCGTCCAGGAAGCCAACAGAAGGCTGCACAGAGCTGACAGGAAAGTCAGAGAAAACAACTTCGCCCTCTCAGGACTGCTGGGTGTAGACCTGCACAACAAGATCTGCGGTGTCATGGGCACAGGCAAGATCGGTGAATGCTTCGCCCGCATCGCCAAAGGCTATGGCATGACCGTCATCGGCTGGGATGCCTATCCGAACAAAAGACTTGAAGAAGAAGGTCTGCTCACCTACGTCAGCAAAGATGAACTCCTGGCAAAAGCCGACCTGATCTCTCTGCACGCACCACTCATCATGGGAGACAACGGCACCTACCATCTGATCGATGAGAAAGCGATCGCCAAGATGAAAGATACGGTCATGCTGGTGAACACGGCAAGAGGACCGCTCATCGATGCAGAAGCCCTCATCTCCGCTCTCAAAGCCGGCAAGTTCCAGGCTGTCGCTCTGGATGTCTACGAAGGTGAAGACGAGAACGTCTATACCGACAGATCCGATGAAGCGATGCCGCATTCGATCACGGCCCGTCTGCAGATGTTCCCGCAGCTCGTCCTGACTTCCCATCAGGCATTCTTTACCAGGGAAGCCATGCAGGCCATCGCCGTACAGACGATGGAGAACGCAAAGAACTTCAACGAAGGACTCGACCTGGGCTTCGCTGAAGTCAAAGCGCAGTAACGATCCTGACAGTACAACAAAAGCATGACCGCAACAGTCATGCTTTTTTGATGCTCAGTTTTTTCAGCCGATCATACAGGAATAGCACTCTTCAGATACCCGGGTGAATCCTGCCGCCTGAAAGGCCCTTTGGCTCTGGGTGTTGAAAGAGTAGATCTTCGCCCTCACCTCTTTCATGTCCTTTTCTTTCGTCAGCTCAAGCATATCCCTGATACATCTTCTCCCGATATGCAGGTCCTGGTATTCCTTGCAGACGACGATGCAGATCTCTCCATCATCGCGAAGACAGACATCTCCGACAAGAACGCCAAGATAGCAGATGTAGTAACAGTCGCCATGCGCACACAGATAGCTGTACATCCGATCCAGCATCTCAAGCGTATACACGTGATCGATATTGTCGACCTGCTTGCACACATCGGGATCCTGATACCACGCCAGAGCGACATCGGGGTTTGGATAATACGGGATCAGACTGATCTGCCCGTCTACGATCCTTTTTTCCATCTGACCTCCATCAAACGATATCCTCAGGATCTGAAAGTCTCACCTTCAGATGACCTTGCCCGGATTGAGGATGCCGTAAGGGTCAAAAGCCTTTTTGATCCCTCTCATCAGCTCGATCTGCCTCTCACCGGCCTGCTTGTAAAGGTATTCTTTCTTCGCATAACCGATGCCGTGTTCTCCTGAGACCATGCCGCCATATTCCCTGGCTCTGGCATAGAGGAGCTCAAAGGCATCTTCCGCCTTCTTCTTCCAGACCTCCTCTTCCATGCCATCTTTGCACAGGTAGATGTGCAGGTTCCCGTCTCCGGCGTGCCCGAAAGAAGGGATGCGCAGTCCGACCTTTTCGGCAACTTCGTGGGTGTATTTGATGAAGTCGGCGATCCTTGACTTAGGAACGACGACATCGCATTCATCCATCAGATCGGTGGACGCCTTGATCGCCTCCAGGAAGGCTCCCCGGGCATTCCAGACTGACTTCTTCCTCTCGTCCGTATCTACGAAATAGCCATCGATAGCCCCCATCGATATGCACAGCTGGGCGACCATCATATATTCATCCTCGATCTCATCCATATTGTTGCCATCAAAAGTCAGAAGGATGTAAGCGGCATAATTGGTATCCGGAAACTTCTTACCAAGGAAATCCTCTGCCGAAAGGATCGTATCCAGTGACATGTACTCGATCGCCGTCAGAGAAGCCTTGCTGCGGATGATCTCCGGAACGGCCTCGATCGCCTTCTCCATCGTCGTGAACGGCAGCAGCATCGAGATCGAATACAGAGGCTTTGGAATGATCTTCAGGATCGCTTCCGTGATCACGCACAGTGTCCCTTCGGAACCGATCACCAGATCCTTGAGATCATAGCCGGAAGAATTCTTCACGACCTTGCCACCCAGGTGCTCGATGCTTCCATCCGGCAGCACGACCGTCAGACCGCGGACATAATCGCGGGTCACGCCATACTTGACCGCCCTCATGCCCCCGGCATTTGTGGAGATGTTGCCGCCTATCGTCGCTGACTTCTCACCCGGATCAGGCGGATAGAAGAAATCTCTTTCCTCCACATAAGCCTGCAGATCCATCAGCAGGACACCGGGTTCGACCGTGACCGTCAGGTCGTTCTCATCCAGATCCAGGATGTGATTCATCAGTTTGGTGCAGATCATGATGCCGCCCTTGAGAGCGACAGCTGCGCCGACGAGGTCCGTTCCGGAACCTCTTGCCGTCACAGCGATCTTCTTTTCATATGCATAGCTCATGATCTTCGAGACCTCTTCAGTACTCAAAACAAAGATCAGGACATCAGGTCTGACTTCTATGCCGCCCAGTTCATCGTGAGAATAATCGGACGAGATCTCCTCTTTCACAAAGATCCTGCCTTCAGGGATGAAACTCTTGAGATATCCGATATCTTTCTGATCGATTTCCTTATACATCATCTTCCCTCCCTGATCATCCCGATCAGCTTCGGAACGATCTCATACATGTCACCGACGATCCCGTAATTGGCCACATCGAAGATCCTCGCAGCAGGATCTGAGTTGACGGCAATGATGCACTCGGAGCCATTCATTCCGGCTGTGAACTGTATCGCGCCGGAAATGCCAAGCGTGATGATCAGTTTCGGCTTGACCGTCTTTCCGCTCAGGCCGATCTGATGTCTCGCATCGAAAGTGTTGTTTTCGACCATAGGCCTTGAACAGGCGATCACGGCACCGAGAAGATCGGCCAGTTCCTCGACCATCTTCAGATCATCGGCGGAACGAAGACCTCTTCCCACTGCCACGATGACATCGGCTTCAGAGATATCTTCCTCTTTCGGTCTTTCTCTGACTTCCAGGATCCTGGTCCCGCTGACCAGCCATTCCGCTTTCACTTCCCTGCGTTCGACCTCAAAAGCAGGATTCTCGCATTTTTCCGGCGCATCGAATATCTTGTAACGCACCGTGCAGAACTGCGGACGATTGTTCGGATTGACGATGCGGGCCATGATATTGCCGCCGAAAGCAGGTCTGATCTGCACCAGGTCTGTATTCGGTTTCATCTCCAGCTTTGTGCAATCGGCAGTCAGCCCGGTATGAAAGCGGGCAGCGACCCTTGGCGCCAGGCAGCGACCCACATTGGTCGCGCCGACCAGTATGCTGGAAGGCTTCACTCGCCTGATGAAGTCTTCAAAACAGTTCGCATACTTCTCAACATCGAAATCATCGAGATCCGGATGATCGTAGACGAAGACCTTATCGACTCCGTACTCTCTGATCTCTTCAATGTTCCTATCCAGATCGTGTCCTATCAGCAGGACATAGACAGGATGCGAGACGACCGCAGCCAGTTCCCTGGCCTTGCCGATCAGCTCAAAAGTCACCTTGTGGATCTGTCCATGGTCAGCGTTGCCATAGACGCAGATCCCTCTGTACTCGTCTTTATCGATCTTTGGAGCAGTCTCTTCTTCAAACGTGATGACGCCTTTAGGCCCCTTGTTCACACAGACCTTGCAGAGGCGGCAGCCTGCAGAGATGTTCAGTTCTCCATTTTCATAAGAGATCGCTCCAAAAGGACACAAGTCAGCCAGCTGTCTGCCGGTCTCAGAATTCAGCAGTTTCTTATCTATCTTTAATCCCATAGGTCACCTCTAGATGAATTTCCTGTCCTTCAGGATCTCATACAGCTTTTCAGAAAGATCACCATCAGAAAAGATCTCCTTTTCCGCATTCTTATCCGGTTCGAAGATCTTCTCGACCTGCGTCGGAGAACCCTTGAGACCGTAATGGCTCTCATCCTGATCTTCGATATCCGCAAAAGTGATCACTTTGATCAGATCTTCGCAATCGCCGAACTCGACCTTCCTTTTGAATGAAGGCAGTCTCGGCGTATTGATCTCTCCATCTGCACAGATCAGGCACGGCATCCTGATGCTGCCGCGAAGGATCTTGTTGTCGAGGTTCGATTCAAAAAGCAGTCTGCCGTCCTCGGCTTTCACCTCTTTCACATATGTCACATGCGGAATGCCGAGATGTTCCGCCAGCTCGCTTCCGACCTGTGCGGTATCGCCATCCGTCGTCTGTTTGCCAGTGATGATCAGATCATATCCGCCGACCGCTTTGATGCCGCTGCACAAGGTGTAGGATGTCGCCAGCACATCGGCACCGCCGAACTTTCTGTCGGAGATCAGGACACCGCCGTCAGCCCCCATGTAGATCGCCTCTCTGATGACGTAAAGTGCACTGTTGGGGCCCATGGAGACCACCTTGATCGTTCCGCCTTGACTCTCTTTCAGTTTCAGAGCCATCTCCAGGGCATAGAGATCATACGGATTCATCTTGGCCGATGAACCATCCCTGATCAGCGTCCCTGTCTCCGGATCGATATTGACATTGGTCGTACCGGGTACCTGTTTGATACAGACGATTATATTCATAGATCTTTCCTCTTTCCCTCATTATACATTGTCTGTAAGCATATTTCCCAATTGAAAGACAGCTCCGATGAGCTGTCTTTCTGAACTAAAGTCTTTTGCATAAAGCGTCGTAGTTGACGCAGGATAGCAGCGCCTCCTGCTTCGAGATCTTTCCCGCTTTGCACGTCTGATGAAAGGCTGGAACTCATCATCGATGACGGTGTCCCTGGTAATATCAAAGAGGATCGCATAGCGGTTCTCGGTGATGTTCTCCATCACGCGGAAGAGATATTCCCCATTCCCCGACTGCAAAGGGAAGAAAGAGACTTCCCCATCGGAAGAAAGATCGTAATTGTACGTCACATCCGTGATGACCTGGAACTTCAGACGGGAATCCGAAACAGCGGAAACGGCCACGTAGCCTTTGTTCGAGTTGGACAGGTCGATATAGGTGCCGTTTTTGTGATCGGCCGCTTCCTTGTCAAAGACGGAAACCGCGAATTCAGGAACTTCATATCTCACGCTGCTGTCCGTTTCCTCTTCTTCCGTGACGGCCGGTTCCGTGCTTGCTTCGGCCTCGTTTCCACAGCCGCAAAGGCTGCACAAAAGGACCCCGATCATCACAAGGATCCATAGCTTTGCCAAAAAGCGATCATTGCGACCGCTTCTTTTTACGACCTTTGCCGTGTCCCTGTTTTCAGAAACTATGATCTCGATCTAACTGTTCTCCTCTTTCAGAAGTCTGAGACCTTCCTTGAGATACTCACCAGAAGTCTCATAACGGTATTCGCTCAGACGCTCTCTGATCCCGGCCAGTTCACCGCTCTTGTAGCCGAGCTGTTTCATGGCCTCGATCGCGTCCTCGACCATTTCATTCGCCTTTACCACCGATTCCATATCATATGGCCTGATAGCCTTGAAGTTATAGGCTGACGACATGTTGATCCTGTTCTCAAACTGCAGGATGAACGCATAAAGATCATCGACCTTCGCCAGATCGAGACCCTCAAACACATCTCTGAGATATTTCACCGAATACAGATACTGATCGACCAGATCCCCGTTCTTATCCCTTACGGAAGTGAAACCGGACATGACGACCTCATCGATGAAAGAAGAGATATTGAAATAGTTGGCCGTCAGAAAGACACCGAGACTCATGACCAGTCTGGCATATTCCTCTCTCAAAGCGGCATTCGTCTTTTTCTTGTAAACGAGCTTGCCGTTGCTGGTATAGGAAGGATACTCTCTTTCCAGATCCTCGATCTCCGGAAGATCCAGATCCGCATAAAGGACATTGTCTTCCAGCTCGTAATTGACGCGGACATCATAGGCAAGCTCCAGATTGTTCATGAAAGATGAGACCATGTTCTCGATGGTATCCTCATCTCCTTCGATGCCATACTCGCACAACTCTCTCATGGCAGCCGATTCCAGTGAATCCACGTGTTCGCGGTACTCTTTCTTGGTCATGACCGGAGCCGTATATTTGTGTATGTTGGTGATCGCCTCGAGATCATTGCCGTACTGCTCGACCACATCGATCTTTTCTTCTTCAAAGACCTCTTCCTGTTCTACAGGAAGCTTTTCGATCTCTTCGATCGTCTCTTTTTTCTTCAGAGCGGATTCCCTTGCTTCAGCCGCAGAGATATAAGTCTTTTTCTTCTTGGCAGTCGTCTTGGAACTGCTCTTCTTTTTCTTGGAACCCAGACCGCCTGCGATCTTCTGGCGATAGGAAAGACCGGTACCGCCAATGCCGACAGCGGCCGGACTCAGATTCAGATAGGCACCTTTCTTGCCGATATTGACAGAAGCACCTTTCTTGCCCACTGTGGCAGAAATGCCGTTCTTGTTGAAATTTATCCTGAGATAATTTCCGATTTTGATCGATTTCGCAAACCTGATCCCCATAACTGTTCTCCCTGTCACCTATGATCCGTTTGAATCGTTGTTCTATATTTCCATTTTACGATAATTGACTCTAAAGTGAAAACAGATATCCGCCAAAACCCAAGCCCGGATGCCTGTTCCAATTTTATCTAGTGCCCCTCTTCCAGGACCAGGACCTGATACGGTCTGAACGTGATGTCCAGGCCATCAGCCTTCATTTCATCATAGTTGTTCAACAGGACCTTATACTCTTTCAACCACTCCGGCAGGACATATCTGCTCTCTTTCTTTGAGAAGTTGCTTACGACGAACACCCTTCTGCCCTCATATTCACGGCTGTAGGCGACGATCCTTCTGTTGTCATGATCGTATTCTTCCGTCTTTCCATAGATGAAGACATCTTCGTTTCTCTTTAAAGACAAAACGCTCTGATAGAAACGATAGACGGAACGTTTGGATCCAAGATCTTTTCTGGCATTGACCTCTTTATAGTTCTGATTGACACACTGCCAGGTCTTCTGTCCTTTATTGAAACCGCCATTGACCGTATCATCCCACATCATCGGGACCCTGCTGTGATCTCTTGCCCCGTATCTGATGAACGAGAAAGCAAGTTTCTTTGGCATGCCATAGGAAGTCATCAGATCATAGACGAAATGCGAGACCGGATCCTTCATCTCATCAATATCCTTAAAATCGCAATTGACAGCACCAAACTCCTGGCCCATGTAGATGAAAGGCGTACCGAAACCCAGATACGTCATCCCCGCCAGCATCGTCGCCGCCTCATAACGATAGCGCTTCGTATCGATCGAAAACCTGTTCACACAGCGTGGATTGTCATGATTCTCCAGGACCAGCGTGTTCCACCCTTCGCCGAAGCTATCGATCTGCGGCCTGAAGAGACCGTCTTTGAACTGAATGATATCGAACGGCTTTCTGAAGAACTTGGCACCGCCGAAGTTATCCGAATCCAGATGCGCGAAATCGAAGATGCTGTCAAGTTCGTGATTCTCTTCCCTGACATATTCCCTTGCCGCCTCGGGACTTGGATGATAGGACTCTCCCACCGTGAAACAGTCATAATGAGACAGGGACTTCTCATTGAGTTCCTTCAGGAACTCGTGCATCCTCGGTCCATCGATGAAATATGGAGAACCTTTCTGGAAACTCTTTCCCTCATCATCGCGCAACGGATAGACCTTGGAAAACATGTTGAACACATCGAAACGGAAACCGTCGACACCCTTGTCGAGCCAGAAGTTCAATATATCGATGATCTCCTTTCTGACAGCGGGATTCTCCCAGTTGAGATCGGCCTGTTCCTTGCAGAAAAGATGCAGATAGAATTCATCGCTGTCCCCTATCCTCTCCCAGGCCGGACCAGTAAAAGTCGACGACCAGTTCGTCGGCGGCAGAAGCTTCTTTCCCTTGTATCTGCCTTTGCGGATGATGAAATAATCCCGGTACTTCGAAGAAGGATCTCCGATCGCCTTCAGAAACCACGGGTGTTCGATCGAACAGTGGTTGATGACCATATCCATGATGACCTTCAGGCCTCTGTCATGGCATTCCTTCAGCAGGCGATCGAAGTCTTTCATCGTACCGAACTTCTCATCGATATCCCTGTAATCGCTGATGTCATAGCCGTAGTCATAGTCAGGCGACTTGTAAAGAGGCGAGAACCAGATCGCTGTCGCACCCAGATCCCTGATGTGATCAAGCTTTGAAATGATCCCCTCGATATCGCCCCATCCGTCATTATCGGAATCCATAAAACTGAATGGATAGATCTGATAGATGACCGCATTTTTATACCATTTTGTTTTCATGATGAACCCCTTTTATCAGTGCTTCTGATTCTATTATAGCGAAATCAAAAACGGTCTTTCGACCGTTTGATCAGATGAATCTCTCCATCAGTCTTTCGACTCTGTCTCTTGCTTCCTGAATGACATCTTCATCATCAATATGGTGGGCGACCAGGGAAATGATCCGGGCGACCTCGATGAACTCCTCTTCCTTGAAGCCCCTCGTCGTCATGGCCGGTGTGCCTACCCGGATACCGCTGGTATAGGCAGGTTTCTCCTCATCGAATGGGATGGCATTCTTGTTGACGGTGATGTTTACCTCATCAAGCCTCGTCTCAAGCTCTTTGCCGGTGATGCCCAGCGGATCCTTCACATCCACCAGGACCATATGATTATCCGTATCGCCGGAAACGATCCTGAAACCTTCCTCTTTTAAGGTTTGCGCCATCGCTTTGGCATTCCTGATGACCTGCTTCTGATACTCGATGAAATCAGGCTGCATAGCCTCATAGAAACAGATGGCCTTGCCTGCGATCACGTGGCACAAAGGACCGCCCTGTATGCCGGGGAAGACCGCCTTGTCCAGAGCCTTGGCGTGTTCCTTCTTGCACAGGATCAGGCCCCCTCTTGGACCGCGAAGCGTTTTATGCGTCGTCGAAGTGACAAAATCAGCATACGGAACCGGAGAAGGATGCAGACCTGCCGCGATCAGACCGGCCACATGAGCCATGTCCACCATCAGATAGGCGCCGACCTTATCGGCGATCTGACGGAAACGCTCATAGTCGATGAAACGGGCATAGGCACTCGCTCCGGCAACGATCAGCTTCGGCCTCACCTCAAGAGCGATCCTCTCCACTTCATCGTAATCGATCAGCTCCGTCTGCCTGCTGACACCGTAAGTGAACGTCTCATAATCCGTTCCCGAAAAACTCAGTTTGTATCCGTGCGTCAGATGTCCACCGGCATCCAGTGCCATGCCAAGGATCCTGTCGCCCTGTTTCAGCACGCTTCGATAAACACCCATGTTGGCAGCTGAACCGCAATGTGGCTGCACGTTGGCGTGTTCGGCTTTGAACAGTTCGCAAGCCCTGTCGATCGCCAGCTGTTCAGACTCATCGACGTTGAAACAACCGCCATAGTACCTTTTTCCCGGATAACCCTCCGCATATTTGTTCGTCAGACAGCTGCCGACAGCCTCCATGATCTCATCTGAACAGTAATTTTCAGATGCGATCAGTTCGATATTGTGCAATTGCCTGTCTTTTTCTTTCGCAATGATCTCTTCTATCTGTTTATCTCTCATGATCCATTCCTATCTCTTGAGCTTGATGACATATCCGACACTGATCAGGATCAGAACGGACAAGCCGCAGTAAAGCAGCAGGTCCTCATTTCCGGAAAAAAGATCCGACAGACCGCTCTTTCCGTAAAGCAACATGATGTACCAGATGATCTTATTCATACGCTCAATCCCTCGAATCCATTATAACAGTATGCAAGCTCCCTTTTCATACAGTATCTTTCTTTGCGCGATATCAATGCATATTCCGGTGGCATGCTATTTCACGACACAGCTGATATAATGAAATCATGAAGAAGATCATAAGAACTTTGATCACGCTCCTGTTCATCGGAGCCCTCCTGTTCATAGGATCCCGCTTCCTCTTTCAGAGTCAGGCACCGATCGATGAACCGGTCATCGCCAATGAAGAGAAGATCGATATCGACGGTTCCTACACTTCCAAAGAAGATGTCGCCCTCTATATCGCCACCTACGGAAAGCTTCCCGGCAATTTTGTCACGAAATCCCAAGCCAAAGATATGGGTTGGGTCGCATCCAAAGGCAACCTTCAGAAAGTCTGCGAAGGCTGCAGCATCGGCGGCGACAGGTTCGGCAACCGGGAAGGACTGCTTCCGGACAAGAAGGGACGGAAATACTACGAGTGTGATATCGACTACAGAGGCGGAACGCGCAATGAGAAACGCATCGTCTTTTCCAATGACGGTCTGATCTACTATACAGATGACCACTTCAGCAGCTTTGAGCTCTTATACGGAGAACCTTAATGATCAGAAAAACACTGGATATCAAACAACTGAATGAAAAAGAATTCTCCTATCTGCAGGAACTCTTTGATGATCCTGCCTATGAAGGAGAGGATTTTGACTCCTTTTACGCCTATCTGTCCTATCTTGATGAATGCGAGATCGTCATCGACAACTACACCTTCATGTCTGACTTTTCCGCCTGCATCATCAGACTCTTCAATGATGTCAACGAAGATTACGGGAATCTCATACTGAGCTTTGCCGATTTTGACGCTCCCAAAACAAGAAAAAAGATCATCATGGACGTCCTGGAACTCAACAGGAACGGACATCTCTATCTCAAGGAACTCTTCGACTTCCCTGACTATTACGGTGAGAACCTCGATGCCCTCTATGACTGTCTCTGCGATCTGGATGATACGGAAGTCATTGTCATGAATTCCGAAGATCTCAACAAGTTCTCTCTCAAGATCCTGGATGTCTTTGACGATGTGGCCGATGAATACGGCAACATCAAGATCACTTACGAACTGGACGAAGAAGAGTGACGGCCGTCACTCTTCTTTTTTTCTTTCAGTTTTCGTTCAGATCCTGAAGGATCTTTTTTTTCATTGAGGATCCCCGATAGCAGTTCGCTCTAATCCATCTGCGTCTTTGCCCTGAGAAGCTCCGTGATCTCAGAGACCTTTTCATATAAAGGAGTCAGGGAGAGATTCCCGCTGACGCCCTTCAAAGCGTGTGCCGCCTTGAAAGCGCCATCCAGATCATCCGCTTCCAGAGCTCTGGAGAGATCATCAAAAGATGCCTCTGACAGGATCGCGCAGATAGAAATCCTCATTGTTCATGCACAGATTTAGGCCCTTTTCGATATCAGCCCCATATTCTTTCAGTTTTTCGATCGTCAGCATCCTATATGACCTCCTGATATGCTTTCATTGTATCCAAAAGACATTCTCATGACAAATGAAGCAGGCTTCCGCCTGCTTCATTGAGATGATCAAAGATTATTTGATGATGGCTTCTTCCCACTGTTCAGGAATTTCGTAACCCAGAAGTTTGACGACTGTCGCTGCGACATTGGCAAGACCGAAATCGCCTTCTTCCTTCACTTCGATGCCTTCCGGTCCGTTGTAGATCGCGAACGGTACCTGAGCCAGTGAATGGGAAGTCTTCGGTTTCGGAGAACCGTCAGGGTTCGTGCCCTTGTCGTACATCTCATCTGAGTTGCCGTGGTCTGCTGTGACGATCAGCGTGTAGTCCGCCTTCTTGCAGGCATCCATGATCCTTCTCAGCATCAGGTCGACAGATTCCACACCGATCAGAGTTGCCTCATAATTGCCGGTATGGCCGACCATGTCGCCATTCGGATAGTTGCATCTCAGGAACTCGTATTCACCTGATTCGATCGCTGCGACCATGTGATCGGTGATCTCCGTTGCCTTCATCCAAGGCTTCAGATCGAACGCGATGACATCGGAAGGGATCTCCTCCCAGGTCTCGAGTTCATCAGAGAATTTCTCGGAACGGTTTCCGTTCCAGAAGTAAGTCATATGGCCGAACTTCTGCGTCTCGGAACACGCATAGGTACGCACGCCCTCTTTGACCAGGAGCTCACTCAAAGTGTGTTCGATATGAGGTGGCTCGACCAGGAAGTGATCAGGAAGCTTCAGGTCTCCGTCATACTGCAGCATGCCGGCATAATAGACGTTCGGCTTTTTCGGCATCTCAAAGGCGCTGAAACCTCGGTTCATGTAATCGAATGCTTTCGAGATCTCGACCGCCCTGTCGCCGCGGAAGTTGTAAAGGATCACGGAATCGCCATCATCGATCGTGCCGACAGGACCCTTGTCATCAGCGATGACGAAGCCCGGCAGATACTGATCCGTGTATCCGCCCTCCGCGCGCAGCGTCTCGATGGCTTCTGTGGCACTGGCAAACGATCTGCCATCGCCCATCACATGGATGTGCCATCCTCTTTCGACCATCGACCAGTCAGCTTCATAACGGTCCATGGTGGTCGTCATCCTGCCGCCGCCGCTGGCGATACAGCCGTGGAAATTCTCATCATTGAGGCCCTTAAGGACATCTTCCAGCTGATCCACATACTGCAAAGCGCTGGTTTCAGGAACATCTCTTCCATCCAGAAGGATATGCACTCTGACCTCGGAGATGCCTTCCTTCTTGCACTCGTTCAGCATGGCGATCAGATGGGAAATATTGGAATGGACATTTCCGTCTGAAAGCAGGCCGATAAAGTGCATCTTGCCCTTATGTTCCTTGGCAAAGCCCGCTGCACCCTGCCATGCGTCAGACTGATAGATCGCTCCGCTTTCGATCGATTCATTGACCAGCTTTGCGCCTTGCGAATAGATCTGACCGCAGCCAAGAGCGTTGTGACCGACCTCGGAGTTGCCCATATCATCATCGGAAGGAAGGCCGACAGCCGTTCCGCTCGCCTTGATCGTCCTGTGAGGGCACTTGTTCATCAGCTCATCCAGCTGAGGCTTATAGGCATGAAGTACGGCATTGCCGTTGTCCTTCTGTGTCCAGCCTACGCCGTCCATTACCACTAAAACAACCGGTTTTTTCATCATCTTTTTTCTTTCTCCTTGTCCACATCTTCATCATGGACCTTCTCATGATCGATTCTTTTTTATTTCTGATCCAGTGGTCCGGCATCAAGCTCGACACCATTCCATCTGCAATCCTATTTTACCTCATCAGGCCGATCCGATGCCACCACACTATCTCAGTAATGCCAGCAGATCTTCCTTGTTCATGGAAGACAGGGATACGGTCTCGATACTGAGCATATCCTCGACCAGCTTGCTCTTGGCTTCCTGCATCTGCACGATCTTCTCCTCGATCGTGCCCTGGGCGATGATCTTGAAAACGGAAACGACTTTCTCCTGCCCGATCCTGTGCGTCCTGTCTGTCGCCTGGTCCTGGGCGGCAACGTTCCACCACGGGTCGTAGTGGATGACGATATCTGCGCCGGTCAGATTCAGGCCCGTGCCACCCGCTTTTAGCGAGATCAGAAAGAGCGGGACATCATTATGATTGAAGTCTTCGACCATCTTCAGACGATCCTCTTTCTTCGTCTGGCCGGTCAGCTCATAGTATCTGATGCCCAGTCTGTCGAGCTCATCTTCTATGATCTTCAGCATGCTGGTGAACTGTGAAAACAGAAGGATCTTGTGACCCTCGCTGATCGCATTGCCGATCAGTTCCAGACAGGCTTCCCGCTTGGCGCTCTCCCCGTCATAGTCTTCAAAGACCAGCGAAGGCTCGCAGCAGATCTGCCTGATCTTCATCAGCTCCGCCAGAATGGCGATCTTGTTCTGTCTGAAGCTTTCTTCGTTCCCTTCACTGATCGTCCTCGAGATCTTCAGAGCCTGCGAATCATAGAGCCTCTGCTGCGGCTCGCCGAATCTCACGACGATCGTCTCCTCGATCTTATCCGGCAGATCCGAGAGGACATCAGCCTTTCTCCGCCTCAGGATGAACGGTGCGATCATATCCTTCAGACGTCTGGAAGCATCCTCATCCTGATCCTTGCTGATAGGGATCTCGAATCTTCTCTTGAAGATGTCGTAATTGAAAAGGAAACCCGGCATCAGAAAATCGAAGATGCTCCAGAGTTCGCTCAGATTGTTCTCGATCGGCGTCCCTGTCAAAGCGAAGCGTTTCCCGGCACGGATCACCTTGCAGGATCTGGCATTGGCTGTCGTATAGGTCTTGATGTATTGCGCCTCATCCAGGATCTCATAGGCAAATTCGTGTTCCTCATAGAGAGCCACATCTCTTCTCAGCAGATCATAGGAAGTGATCAGGACATCGTGTCCGGCACTCCCTTTGACGATCTCTTCCCTCTCGCTGAGCGTTCCGGTCACCGTGACCGCATCCAGCTCAGGAGCGAACCTTGTGATCTCATTAAGCCAGTTGTAGACCAGGGAAGACGGACAGACGACCAGGGAAGTTCCTTTCTCTCCTCTTTTCTTGTGATCCAGAAGCACCGCTATCATCTGCAAGGTCTTTCCCAGACCCATCTCATCAGCCAGGATGCCGCCGAAACCGAAATGGCTCAGTGTCCTCAGCCAGCGGTAACCGTTCTTCTGGTAAGCCCGCATGATCCCATCCAAAGATCCCGGCACTTCAAAATCGGAATCCTTGATCGTTTTGAAATCCTTGATCAGGGATTTGAAATGGGCATCCCTTCTGCCATAGACCCCTTCGTTCTCCTCCAGGAGCTTATCCAGATACAAGGCCCTGTAGGCTGGTATATGCATCTTTCCGGCGATAAGGTCCTTCAAAGAGACATTCAAAGATGCCAGCATCTCATCCAGAGTCTCGATGCTCTCATCATCCGTCCGGATCAGTTCACCGTTCTTCAGTTTGTGATAGCGCTTCTTCAGCCGGTAAGAGCTGATGACCGCTGCCAGCTCATCCAGAGAAAGATCATCGCTGCTGATATCCAGATCCAGCAGGCCGTTATCCACATGGACGCCCACAGACGCATTGATCCTGCGCTTCACCCGCACGCGGTCGAAGGCATTCGTCGTCTGGACCTCACCCACCTTCATCAGAGAAGGGATCAGCTCCTCCAGCATCTCATAGACAGTATCATCCTCCGCTTCCGCAAATGCCTCGCCATTCTCATTGACGGCACTGAAATAGTGCAGGAGATCCTGCTTCACTTCATCTTCAATGATCCTGTCACGGACCGCGTCATATCCATCATCAAAAAGAGAAAAGATCTTTTCATTGTAGGAAGCCTGCGCTTTGCAAAGGATCAGGCCCTCGCTGATATCGAAATAGAAAACGAAGTCCGGTCTTGGCGGTATATGACTCTCATAGAGCTCGCGGTTGTTCTCATAGACCGTGAAACGCTGTTTCAGCTTGGGAAGCACATGATTGTAGAACTGGCCGAGATGATGAACGCCGATCCTGAAATCGACCTCATTGCCCCGCGCATTCCTTTGCAAGGCACGGACAGCCTTCATATAGGAAACGGAGACCCTGTAGAGATGATCCTCTTTCAAAAAGTATCCATAGGAAGAGCCCATGATCAGCTCCGGCAGGGAAGCACTGACATGGATCCCTTCAAAACCATCAGGTCCGTGCAGTTCCCCGATGCTCAGATCGGTCTGAGGGTCCTGATGCGCCATCGTGATATAGACGGTCTGATTTCCCGGACGGCTGTGGTCTTTCAGCTCGATGCTCTGATCCTTGAAAAGATCGAAGAAGTCATCCAGACGCCTGCCAAAAAGAAGGATGTTGCCCGGCGCATCAAACAGCCTGGAATCCTTTCCGGAATTGTAATCCATGTTGCGGATCTCGGTCCTGGTCTTCTCATCATTCACCGCCGAAGAGATATATGCGAATGTCGCCAGTGCCTCATCGTTGAAAGAAGACCTGGCAAAATCGATCGTATTCCGCGTGCCCAGTCTGAAGACAGACGACCCTTCCACCGCATCGATCAAGGCCGGAAGATCCTTGAGGATGTAGAGCTTCTCATCTCCGATCCTGAAACTCAGCTTCAGGATCCCGTTGCCGTCATATTCCAGACGCGGGATCAGACGCACGCTCTTGCGCATAGAGGCATCATCCCTGTCCAGCAGAGAATCCTTACGCATGAACTCATTGAGGAACATCATGGAATTCCGATCCGTCTTATCCCCAGGATCATGGGTCACGATGAACCTGCCCAGAAGAAGCAGCAGCGCCAGCCTGTGGGCACAGATATCCTTTTCTTTCCGGTTGAGGAAGTAATAATAGTATGGTGAAAAACTGCGGCAGCCAGGTGCTTCGCAGCTCAGATCGATGATCTGCTTCGGCGAGATGTGCGCCTGCAGCTCATATTCCCTTCCTCTGCTGTTCTTCCATCTGCCCTTGGCATAGATGATCTGATCTTCATATCTGTCATTGAAACCGCTGCCCATATCATCGATCACGACCTCGCCCTTTTCGATCATGGACTGAGCCTCATCCAGCATCTTCGAAGTGATCCTGTAATTCTCAGTCAGCTTGTGAAGATCATAGAAAAACTTCTTATCCTTAAAATCTTCCTCGAAAGGCCTGACATATCTCGTCTCTTCCTTTTTCAGGACGCTTTTTTCATTCTCCACACCGAAAAGGACAGCCGCCTCATGTTTGCAGTGCCTGCCGCTTTGCGCATAAGGACAGTTGCAGGACATCCTTCTGATCGTCCCATCCTCATCCAGCAGGATGGAGACATCATAAAAGTAACTCGACCCGACCCGTGCCGTGATCTGATCATCAAAGACCTTCAGGTCGTGGACCATCTTGCGCCTGTAATAATCCTTTCCCCGTTCCAGGATCTGAGAATAGAAACGGGAACGCCAATTCTTCACTTCCGCCATCGATACAATTATAACGAAAAAGTGATCTGGTTCAGATCACTTCTTTGCACAATAGAACTCTTTATACCACCTGCAGAAACGATCCAGACCTTCCTTCAGGGAAGTGTCAGGCTTGAAACCGTAATCCTCCATCAAAGGGGCGGTATCCGCGAACGTCACAGGCACATCGCCCGGCTGCATGCCGACCAGCTCCATGTGCGCATCGATATCGAAATCCTCAGGAAGCAGACCGTTTTCGATCAGGCAACTGCCCAGCGTATAGACGAAGTCCATCAGGTTCTCCGGATGATTGTTGCCGATATTGTAGAGATTGTAATCCTCCTTCGGCCCCTTGTTCATGATGCGGATGATGCCTTCCACGATGTCATCGACATAAGTGAAATCTCTTTCACACTTTCCATAATTGAAGATCCTGATCTTGCCGCCCTTGAGCAGCTTCTGAGTGAACGAGAAATACGCCATATCAGGTCTGCCAGCCGGCCCATAGACCGTAAAGAAACGAAGACCGGTACTCTTTATGCCATAAAGATGGGTGTATGTGTACGCCATCAGTTCATTGGTCTTCTTGGTCGCCGCATAGAGGGAGACCGGATGATCGACTTTGTCATCCGTGGAGAAAGGGACCTTCCTGTTTCCACCATAGACGGAAGAACTGGACGCATAGATCAGATGTTCGACAGGATGATGTCTCACGGCTTCAAGGATGTTGTAGAAACCGATGACATTGGACTCGATGTAGACGCCCGGATTATCGATCGAATATCTGACACCCGCCTGGGCAGCCAGATTGACGACCAGATCGAAGTGATGGTTCGCAAAGACCTCATCGATGAAGTCCCTGTCGCTGATGTCCCCTTTCAGGAATGTGAAATCTTTATTCAGCTCCAGGATCTTTGCCAGACGGTATTCCTTCAGACCGACATCGTAATAGTCATTCATGTTATCGATGCCAACGATATGAACATCATCAGCTTCGTTAAGCAGTCTCATCGTGAGATAGGAACCGATGAAGCCGCAGCTTCCGGTTATCAGTATCGTTTTATCTTTCAGCATAACACTATCATACTACAGAAAAGTCATTGTTACAAACAATAACATGAAAAAATATCATATTGAATATTTCTGTTATTTTTTATAACATAGTGAAGGAGGATCTGCTTATGAAAAGGATCAAACAGGAATTACTGTCAAAAACAGTCAGAAACAGAAGAGAAAAGATGAACTTATCCCAGAGCGATCTGGCCAATAAGACGGATATCAACAGAGCCATGATCTCCAAGATCGAAAACGGCTCCTATATGCCATCGATCGCCCAGCTGGAAGATCTGCAGGAAGTCCTGGGCTTCAGCCTGGACGAAATCAGGGAGAACGATACGAACATCGGGACCAAAGAAGGCAAGAAGGCGGAAGCGCTGAAGATCGCCGTCGCCGGAACGGGCTACGTCGGTCTCTCCATTGCCGTACTGCTGGCTCAGCACAACCACGTCAAAGCCGTCGATATCATTCCGGAAAAAGTCGATCTGATCAATCAGAAAAGATCACCGATCCAGGACGACTATCTGGAAGACTATCTCGCCAACAGAGACCTCGATCTGGAAGCGACACTGGATGCGGGATACGCCTATTCAGATGCCGACTTCGTCATCGTGGCCGCACCGACCAACTACGATCCGCAAAGGAACTACTTCGATACCTCGGCAGTCGAAACTGTCATCGATACGGTCACCGGCTATAATCCGGATGCCTGGATCATCATCAAATCGACGATACCGGTCGGCTATACCAGAAAGATCAGAGAGAAGAAAAAGAACAGTCACATCCTCTTTTCGCCTGAATTCCTGAGGGAATCCAAAGCCCTCTACGATAATCTCTATCC
>JAILBD010000264.1 GCA_024681275.1 Erysipelotrichaceae bacterium | reverse complement strand
TCCTGAGTGAAGCGGGTGTCGAAGTGCCGGAGATCCTTTATGACGCATCCGGGGAGAACGTCTTCCTGGTGGATCACAGCGAATACGCGCAGGCTGTCGAAGGGCTGGTGGATGCGCACATCGTCGGCGTCATCGACCACCATGGCATCGGAACAGTCAATACCGGCAACCAGGTCGTCTACGAAGGAAGACCGATCGGTTCCACGGCGACGATCATCTGGCTCGATTATCTGAATTACGGTCTGGAGATCGACAAAACGACAGCGTATCTGATCCTGGGAGCAGTCCTTTCGGATACAGCCAACCTGGAAGCTTCCACGACTTGCGATGCGGACAGGGAAGCCGTCGTATCACTGGCTAAACTGGCGGGTGTCAGCGATGTCGGAGCCATGTACAAAGAACTGCACAAAAAGGCTCTTTCCTATGAGGGAAAGAGTGATGAGGAGATCTTTTTCTCCGACTACAAGGAATATGAGGCGTCAGGGATCCGCTATGGCATCGGGATCGTCAATGCGATCGATGAAGAGACGGCCAGAGAGCTGTCAAAGAGGATGAAAGACATCATGCCCGAATGCTTTGCGAAAAGGGAAGTCGATCTGATGTATGCATCAGTCGGCATGAGAGAGAACGGCGAAAAGATCGACCATATCGTCCCTTGCGATGAACGGTCGGAATCGATCCTGAAAAACGCCTTCCCTGATTATGACGAGTACGATGGAGCCGCTTATATATACAAAAAAGGCATGGGCAGAAAGACGGTCTTCGTTCCGGGCTTGAATGATTATCTCGCCGCACATCCGCATGAGTAAACGGATGATAGATCTATAAAAGGAGTGATATGCGCAAACACAGATTTACCGATAAACACCCAATGATTGCTTCCGTCCTGATCTGTTTTTTCCTGATGATCTTGTGTGAACTGATTCCGGCTTTGTTCCAGATCGTGCACTATATGATCGCGGGAACACCCTCAGAACTGATGTCGATCCTGTATATGGTGATCGGAAGCCTGTTTGTCTTCCTGCTGTACAAATGGTGGTTCGCACCTGACTTTGAAGGCGCACTGAAAGGCGGAAACCTCAGGGAAGGCTTTTCTCTGGAACTGCCTTTCATCATCTATTGGGTCGTCACAGGGATCGCCATGGTCATCGATCACACGTTTGAACTGAAAACACTGACGCTGACGATACTGCGTGTCAGTCTGACGGCCGGTCTTGTTGAGGAGCTCAGTTTCAGGCACGGGATCGTTTCGACGCTGTTCAGGAAGTACGATCAGAAGGAAGATATCCTTAAAGTATGCGTTTTCAGCGGTATCGTCTTCGGTCTCTTTCATATGACAAATGTGCTGGCAGGCGCAGATCCGATCTCAACGATCGTGCAGGTCATTACGGCTGGTTGCCTCGGCGTTTTCTTTGCATCCGTTTATGTCCGCTGTGGAAACCTCTGGCCTTGCATCATCCTGCACGCTGTACACGACATCTATGCGATCACAACGACTGCCGAAGTCAGCGAAGAGGGGATCATCACGGGTGGCGTCACTTTATCAAGCATTGTCGACATGATCGCCTGCATCGCGCTGGCGGCTTTTGCGATCATCCGTTATCTCTCCCCTGATCAGAGGGAAAAGATTGTCAGGCTTTGGGATGGCAAGTGGAACAGAAAGAAGATCGAAGCTGTTGAGGAGAAGGAAGAGCTGATCGGTCAGTAAGACAGGAATATAAAGAAGAAGGAAGAGGATATGGAAAGCATAGGAAAGATGAAGATCTCCTGCACCGCTGGATTCCGTGTGATGAGCGATGAAGAGATCGAAAAGCTGAACGCTTCAGAAAAGCCGCAACTTTGTCTGAAGGACGATGAGAAACACATCATCGTGACCTTTGGCTGCAAGGAAGTGAATGGATTTGCCTCGATGATCCTGAATGAAAAGGACCTGGCAAAGCAGACGGAAAAAAAGCTGAGAAAGCCGTTTGAAGCGTTCGGGTACCGCTTCGATTCCTTCGTTTCTCAAAACGTAGCGGGACAGAAAGCCGAGGGCTACCTCTATGATTACGATGTTCAGGATACTGAGATGTCCGGGAAGACGCTCTGTCTGAAAAGAGACAGGATCTTCTACTACATCTACGCCTATTTCAGAAGGGCGGGAAAAGAAGAGAGTTTGAAAGCTTTTGATGGATTGCTGGAAACGGCCGTGTGGGACTGACAAAAAAGAACTGTCAAAGCTGCAGGACCGCTGTGTTAAGATGAACTTGTAAGATCGAAAGGAGATCAGATGAAACAGGAAGAACTGATACAGAAATATGAAGAGATCGTCGATCAGAAAGTGATCATGTATTTCAAGCCATACCGCCATTTTCTGGCAGCCAGGAAATTCTATTCCCAGCTTCAGGATGGCGTTGCTGACGAATACACTTTCTTCACCGAGACGATGGTGATCTTCAATGAGACAGATGACCCGGGAAGGGAACCGGACTTCACTTCCGGCAGCGGCAGCCGCTACTGGTATTACAAGGATGGCGTCATCAGAGGGAGCGATCACTGGGGCAATGGAGTCGCACTATGTGACTGGGCTTTCAGAACAAGAAAGGGAAAGACCATCTATGGATATGACTACGACTGTCCGATCCATCTTTCAGCACCGCGTTTCGGTTTTGCGAAATGGGAAGATTTCATCTTCAAGGCGAGACTGATCGAAGCGG
>JAILBD010000244.1 GCA_024681275.1 Erysipelotrichaceae bacterium | reverse complement strand
AGGTTGCGCACACTGATACGGAAATCTTTTGGCGCACCGAGTTTGTTTTGATCATCGGAGAAGGAATACTGGGTCTTTGCCATGCAGATAGGCAGCTTTCCAAAACCGAGTTCTTCCAGCTGCTTCAGCTGCTTCGGAGCGCTTGCCAGCAGATCGACGCCATCGGCGTGGTAGATCTTTCTTGCAATCATATCCAGTTTCTCTTTCAAGGAGAGGTCGAGATCATAGGCAAATTCGAAATCGTTTGGCTCTTCGCAAAGTCTGACGACTTCTTCGGCCAGCTTTCTTCCGCCATCTCCGCCTTTGGCCCAGACTTCGCTCAATGCGACGTTAACGCCCAGTTCCTTGCATCTTCTTTCGACCAACGCGAGTTCTTCGGCGGTGTCACTTGGGAAGGCGTTGATAGCGACGACACAAGGAAGCTTGAAGACAATCCGGATATTGCTGACATGCTGAAGAAGATTTGGGAGACCTTTTTCGAGAGCTTCCAGATTTTCAGTATTGAGCTGATCTTTCGGCACACCGCCGTGATGTTTCAGGGCTCTGATCGTCGCGACGATGACGACGGCATCCGGTTTGAGTCCGGCCATGCGGCATTTGATATCCAGGAACTTCTCGGCACCTAGATCGGCACCGAATCCCGCTTCCGTGATCGCGTAGTCGCCAAGTTTCAGAGCCATCTTCGTCGCTGTCACGGAGTTGCAGCCATGGGCGATATTGGCGAATGGTCCGCCATGGATGAAGGCAGGTGTTCCTTCCAGGGTCTGTACGAGATTCGGCTTTATGGCGTCTTTCAGCAAGGCTGCCATCGCACCCTGGGCTTTCAGCTGTCCGGCGGTGACCGGTTCGTTGTTATAGGTGTAGCCGACGATGATCCTGGACAGTCTTTCTTTCAGATCGCTGATATCGGATGCCAGGCAAAGGATCGCCATGACTTCGGATGCGACCGTGATATCAAAACCGTCTTGCCTAGGTGTTCCGTCAGTTCTGGCGCCTAATCCGTCGATGATGTTCCTGAGCTGTCTGTCATTCATATCGACAGCTCTTTTCCAGGTGATCCTTCTCGGGTCGATATTCAGGGCATTGCCTTGCTGGATATGGTTGTCCAACATGGCTGCCAGAAGATTGTTGGCAGCACCGATGGCATGGAAATCACCGGTGAAATGCAGGTTGATGTCTTCCATTGGGACGACTTGCGCATATCCGCCGCCGGCTGCTCCGCCTTTGATCCCGAAGACCGGTCCCAGGGACGGCTCTCTCAAGGCGACGACTGATTTCCTGCCGATCTTTCGTAGTCCGTCTGCCAATCCTACCGTGGTGGTCGTCTTTCCTTCGCCAGCCGGAGTAGGGGTGATGGCGGTGACCAGGACCAGTTTGCCGTTTGGCCGGTCTTTGAGTTCTTTCATCAGTTTCAGGTCGATCTTCGCCTTGTAGTTCCCATATAGTTCGAGATACTCCTCGTCTATATCCAGCTTTTTGGCGATATCGATGATCTTTTCTTTTTTACAAGCCTGCGCTATTTCAATATCTGTCAGCATCACAAACCTCCGATATTCTCTATCTCTATCTTATCATAGGAAAGTTGAAGAAGAAGTGAAGGGGTACTGTATAAAAAAGATCTGAATGACTCAGATCCCGGAATTGAAATAAATCAAGTATTATTGTTCGATCTTTTTCTTCAGATACTGAAGCAGTTTTGGCATGATCGATGAATAGATGATCGAAAGGATGATGCCGACAGCGATCTTTACAAAGATGTTGCCGAATACCAGTGTTTTTGAATAATAGCCGTAAAGCCTGGAATCGATGTAGAGTGCGACCGTATTCAGGAAAGTGACGGTGAAGGCAGAAACGACACAGATCAAGATGAGCTTCCTGATACCGAGCTCGAAATCGTTCTTTTTTGCGTATGATCCGACGATGAGACCGCTGATCGCGTGCGGCAGGATCCAGAGAGGTGTCGTCAGTGTGATGCCGTATCCTGAGAAAAGCAGCTGATAGATGAAGGATCCCACAGTTCCGACCAGCAGGCCGTCGATAGGTCCCATCAGCAGGCCGGCTACCAGGATAGGAAAAGCTTCAAACGTGAATTTGAAGTTCAGGATCCTGACTGGCGTCAGGATGGACAATACGATGTATATCGCCACCAGCATGGCCAGTGTTGTGAGTCTTCTTGTATTCATCAGTTAGATTATATTATGTTTGAAATGAAAAAACAGTACAGAAACACCGCCGTATGGCGGTGTTGTCAGAATTGATCGAGTTTTGGTCCCTTGACACAGTATTTATAGACCCAGTCTTTAAGGTCATAATCGTTCGAGTCTTTGTATTCTTTCAGTTTGGCACGGAAGGTGTCTTTGTGGATGATCGGTACGGTGAGGAAACCGCAGCCGTTGTCGACCATGATCTTGTTGGAAAAAGCCATGGCAGCTCTGACGTCCCCATCAGTGAAGAGACGCTTATCCAATATATACAGGAAGACATCGATGGCGATCTCCAGGTTGGCTTTGACAGGTTGGTTGATCATCAGACTCAGTTCTTCGATCTGCTGCTCACTCAGTTCAGAGTGGATGCCATCATCCAGACCTTTCATCAGCGTCTTGTGAAGCTGCAGAAGACACTTATAATCGTTTTCCACTTCCGGATGAGACAGGATATATTCGTAGGTCTCATAGAAGTTGGCTTCAGCAGTCGGCTTCAATGGATCATCATCACTGTAGCGCGAAAGAAAAATGTTGTTGGCAATGAACTCATCGAGGTGCTGTTTGACAAAACTGATTTCCTGGCTTCTGCTTAAGGTGTATTTATTGATCATAAGTCCTCTTCCTTCGTACTAATATTATACCCGACTTTTCATCTGTAAAGTAGATATGGAAAGCAAATAATCACTGTTTCGTTTTCATGGTCTTTGTATCCGTTTGCGTTTACCTGAACGTTCATGTGTTGTCATATATTGATGATTTTTATTTATAAGCAGAAAATGAAAAATATGACTATTTGCTGAAATTTCAGTAATATAAGATTATGAGTTCCATTTTAGACCGCTTTGAATTAGCAAGCTTTAAAAGAATGTACGCCAACGCGAAGGCTGTACATGATCATTCAGGAAAGAATACTCTGCTTATCCTTATAGATATGGCGCAGTGCATCCTGAATGATCATATAGGATATATGGAGTACAATCTGTTTCATTTTGTCAACAAGAGCAGGGAAGACAGAAAGACTTATGTCACCTTCGATTATTCCCAGCATTTGTTCAAATCCTTGAACGACAGTGAGCATACAGATCTCTTCAATGACAAACTGAAGTTCAATCAGATCTTTAAAGATCTGTTGGGAAGAGAGTTCCTGGATATCGGAAACAGTGAATTTGAGGATTTTGTGAAGTTCTGCAAGGGAAAAGAAGTCTTTTTCTGCAAACCAGTTGATTCCTGTTCAGGAAAGGGCATCTATAAGAATATCTATATTGATAAGGATACCGATTTGAAAGAGGTATACGATTATCTGAAAGAGAACAGTCTTTTTGTGGAAGATTCCATCCTTCAGCATCCCGAGATGTCAAAGCTTCACGAACAGTCCATAAACACGGTCAGGATAACGACCGTATTGGATAAGAATGATGAAGCGCATGTCATGTATGCCTTGCAGAGGATCGGGATCGGAGGCATGTATGTCGACAATGT
>JAILBD010000180.1 GCA_024681275.1 Erysipelotrichaceae bacterium | reverse complement strand
TCGCAAACTGCCTTGGCATCGACTTCTCTTTCATGATCGATGAATTCCAGCAATCTGTCCTCGCCATAGAGCTCTTTGTTGACATTCGTCGCCTCCACGACACCATCCGTATAAAGGAAGATCTCATCGCCCGGTTCCAGGATGATCTCCTGTTCCTTATACACGATATCCTCCATGCCTGCCAGGACAAAACCTGCCGGCATCTTCAGATATTCGAAGTGACCGTCCTTCCTCTTCAGCAGAGGCGGATTGTGTCCGGCGTTGGCAAACTTCAGCACACCGGTCCTGAGATCCAGGAAACCCATCCAGCACGTGACGAACATGTTCTCGGTATTGCCCTCACAGAGCTGATCATTGGCAGCTGTAAAGATCTCGGCGACCGAGACGCCCTTCTCAGCCATGTTCTTGATCGTCGTCTTGGAACGCATCATGAACAGCGAAGCCGGTATGCCCTTGCCGGAAACATCGGCCACCAGGAAAGCGAGGACGTCGTTTTCCAGGAGATAGAAGTCATAGAAGTCTCCGCCGATCTGCCTTGCCGGCTTCATCAGGGCATAGATGTCGAACTCATCCCTCTTCGGGTAAGGCGGGAAGACGGAAGGCAGAGCCGCTCTCTGGATCTGTCTGGCATAACGCAGCTCGGTATCGATCCGCTCTTTTGCGTCAGCGATCAGCTCCTTGAGCTTGTTGACTGTCAGATTGATATCATCGCTGAGCTCATCGAACTCCTTGCTGGAACGGACATTGACGACCGTATCCAGATCGCCTTCGACGATATTGTTCAGCGACTCCTTCACTTCAATGATCCCGCTGACGACACTGTTCCTGATCGTAGCGAAGATCGCCGAGAAGATCATCGCAAAGACGATCGTCTCCATGAAACTGGTCAGATAGATCGAGACTCTCCTGGAGAAGTCGGCCTCCGACTTCGGATAGACAGCCAGCACCCGGAAACCCTCGACATTCTTGAACATATAATAGACATCCAAAGAGGAAGAGTTGTGTGAATAGACGGACATCTCTTCCAGATCGATGAAATGAACATCTCTTAAAAGCTGATTGACAGCCATCTGCGACTGGATATTCTCCGACAGCAGACTTCCGAACTCATCGATGACGATGATCGTGCCCGTCTCACCGACATGGCGGTTATCGGAAACGGAAATGACGCCCTCTCTGATCAGACTGTGATACTGTTTCAGACTCAGACCGATCTCCAGGAAACCGTAATCCGTCCGCACGCCCGCGAACTTGCAAGGCTTGTCGTTGTAACAGTCGTTACGCAGATCCTGGATGAAACGGCTCGATGTATCTAAGAGCTTCATGAATTCCGAAGACAGCTCGGTCCCCATCATGTCGAAACCGACATATTCCTGATTGGACGACTGGAAAATGATGCCGTCTTTTCCGACGAGATTGATCTCGGAAAGACCGTGACGGGTCATGAGATCGACCAGATCCTCCTGTGAGATCTCCTCATTCAGATCTACGGAAATATGCCAGGCTTCCGAATAAAGACTTCGCCTGGTCTCTGCCTCCAGATCCCCTGCCGCATCCTCCAGATTCAGGTAAAGGATGGATCTGGTATCCTCGTCGGCGATGTTCCTCTGCAGAGAGTAGTTGAAAGCCTGTGTCAGCAGGAAACCCGCAAAGACGACCAGGATCAGTCTTTGCTGAAGTTTTGCAGAGATCGTCGGCAGTTTGGATCTGACGGTTCCCTCACTGTAGATCTCCATCAGATAGATCATGAGAGCGGAAACAGCGACGACCAGGGTGTTCAAAGCGACCATCGGACCTGTGCATACCTCGACATAGAGGAAAGCCCTCTTGACATCGTTCAGGTTCGTCAGGAAGATCATCAACATGTGGACGACTTCGACCGTGAAAGCCAGTATCGTCGACTGGGATACGCCTGCCACCTTGTTGTCGCTGAAGTATCTGCGCGCAAAAGCAGCGGATGCTCCGGCTAAGAAAGTTGAAAAAGAACAGGCCACCCTGGTGTAATAGCCGCCGCCCCACAAGACACAGAACCATCTTTCCACAGCGCCGATCATACCGGCGATGAGACCGGCCGGAGCCCCGAAGAAAAGACCTGCGCAGATCGGAGAAGCATCACGGACATTGATGATGGCACCCTCAAAAGGGACGCCTCTTTCGGTGGCATAAACGGCCATCAGACCAAAGAGGATACCCGCTATGATCTGTTTCCTCTTATTAGAAAGTACAGAAAAACGTCCGCTTCTGAAAGCTGCAAACAGGATCACGGTCAGCAGGAAAGGAGCGAGTCCGATCTTGAACAAGGAAAAAGCGATACTTTCCATTTCCTTTATTTTACTATCACTCTAATGATCAGGGATCTGTATTTGATCAAAAACGATCATTTGGACCGATGATCATCCCTCGTAAAGCTGCGCAAATTCCTCCAGGAGATCCCTGATCTGAATGTGCTGTGGACAGTTGCCTTCACATTGGCCGCACTTGAGGCATTCCGAAGCCTTGCCATGGTCCAGAGAATACCGCTCATAGTACATGTTCGACTTCTTGCCGGTCACCGCATAGAGATTCAGCAGTCCGAAATAAGCCGGCATATTGATGTTCATCGGACAGACTTCCAGACAGTAGCGGCAGCTCGTGCAAGGCACCTTGATCGTGCTCTTGAGGATCTTCGTGATCGCATCGACCAGCTTCCTTTCCTCATCAGAAAGAGGAACGAGATCCTGCATGTAAGACGTGTTGTCATCCAGCTGTGACAGATCGGACATGCCGCTCAGGACCATCATGACATTGTCCAGAGAAGCCACATAACGGATCGCCAGCGACGCCGGCGTCACGCTCTCATCCTTGTAGAAGTCCCTGAAAAGCTTCATCGCCTCCTCAGGCAGCTTCGCCAGCGTACCGCCCTTGACCGGTTCCATGACCACGACCTTCTTGCCATGTTTTTTTGCGACCTCATAGCACTTTCCCGATTGGGCGACCAGAGAATCCCAGTCCAGATAATTGATCTGCAGCTGCACGAAATCGACCTCCGGATGAGCGTTCAGGATCATGTCCAGCGTTTCCGGATCATCGTGGAACGAGAAACCGATCTTTCTGGCCTTCCCCTCTTCCTTCATCCTGGCGATGAATTCAAAACCTCCGAACTCCTGTGTCGAAGGATACATGTCCTTTCCCAGATTGTGCAGAAGATAGTAATCAAAGTATTCCACGCCGCACTTTTCCAGTTGCTCATTGAAGATCACCGGATAATCCTGCGGCGCCTTCACATGGTGAACAGGCATCTTGTCGGCGATCGTATAGGCATTCCTGTCTATCCTTTCCGCAACAGCCTTCCGGAAATAATTCTCCGACTCCCCTTTGTGATACATATAAGCCGTATCAAAATACGTGAAGCCTCTTTCGATGAACATGTCAGCCATCTTCTCATACTGTTCCAGATCGATATTGCCCGGATCCTCCGGATCCAGAAGCGGCAGCCTCATGGTGCCAAAACCCAATTTTTTCACTGACATCCTTCACTCCCTTCGTCATGTATACCTGACAAACTTTTTCTTTCTTCCATATTACCATTTTCAGATCGTTCCATTCGTAACATGGCTTTTCACATATTTATCAAAAACACAGGACATAATAGGAATGAACGAAAGGAGGCAATATCAATGGGTGTGTTTTCAAAATATCACCGCTTTCGTGAACAAGGTGAAGAAGCCAATGTGAACAACGTCGAAGAATTCGGCCGGCCTTACCGTTCCCTTTTCACATCGACTGCGATCTTCTCGCTTCACCA
>JAILBD010000168.1 GCA_024681275.1 Erysipelotrichaceae bacterium | reverse complement strand
TCAACGCTCTTGATGACGTGCTTTTCCTGGCTGAGTTTTTTGATCGTAAGTAAATACATGATTTGATTTCCTGTCAGTTTCATCTTCTCCACCACTTTCAAGGATATAAAATAGCTCTGTATCCATTTTCGATCCCGCTAGGTACGGGTGCCCAAAATCATTTTAGCACTTTTAAAATGATATAGATAAAAGAAAAGCGAAAAGAGGAAGCGATTTTCACGCTTCCTCTTTCGATCATGCTTTTCTCTCTGCCATGCCGTGCACATAACGGAGTGCGCAAGTCGCACAGTTCTTGCCGCAGGCACAAGCCGGCAGACCGGAACGCTTCTGCCTGATCAGGCTTCTCACGCAAAGATAAAGCAATCCGGCCGTAAGAACGAGGACCACGATATTTGCGATATTCTCTTTTAACCAGATCATGACGTTCCTCCTTCCGGTCTATCTGACTTTGACTTCCTGTGTCAGCGTCTCAGACTCCTTATACGGCCTCAGCAGCATGTATACGACACAGACGATGATCGCGGCTGCGACCGCCAGACCCAGGACATTGACGTTTCCCTGCAAAGCGGAACCGATCTGATAGATGCAGAGCGCGACGGCGTAAGCAAAGACACACATGTAACCGATCGCGATCGCTGTCCACTTGCCGCTGTTCATCTCACGCTTGATGGCACCCATTGCCGCAAAACACGGCGCGCACAGGAGATTGAATACCATGAACGCGTAAGCCGCAACGGCACTGCCGTTGAAGAAGACGCTCAGGACACCGGCAATGTTCTCACCCTCTTCTACCAGATCAGGCAGATCTTCCATGGAGATCAGGGTACCGATCGTACCGACGACATCCTCCTTGGCCACCAGACCCAGGACTGTCGCAACAGTCGCCTGCCATGTTCCGAATCCTAAAGGCGCAAAGATCCAGGCAAACAGTGAACCGATATTCTCCAGGATCGAAGCCCCTTCACCTTCTTCACCCAGGTAATGGAATCCGCCTTCGAAAGACAGGGAATTCAGGACCCAGATGACGACGGAAGAAAGGACGATGACCGTGCCGGCACGCTTGATGAAGCTCCAGCCTCTCTCCCATGTTCCTCTTAAGACGTTGGAAACGGAAGGCACATGATAAGCAGGCAGTTCCATGACGAACGGAGCCGGATCGCCCGCAAAGAGTTTCGTCTTCTTCAGCATGATGCCGGAGATGATGATCGCGGCAACACCGATGAAGTAGGCGGAAGGAGATACCCACCAGGCTTTGTTGAAGACAGCACCGGCGATCAGAGCGATGATCGGCAGCTTCGCTCCGCAAGGGATGAAGCAGGTCGTCATGATCGTCATACGGCGGTCACGCTCGTTCTCGATCGTCCTGGACGCCATGACGCCCGGAACACCACAGCCGGAACCGATCAGCATAGGAATGAACGATTTACCGGAAAGACCGAACTTGCGGAAGATCCTGTCCATGACGAAGGCGACACGCGCCATGTAACCGACATCTTCGAGGATGCAAAGCATCAGGAACAGGACGATCATCTGTGGAACGAAACCCAGCACGGCGCCGACGCCATGCACGATACCATCGGCGACCAGCGATACCAGCCAAGGTGCCACGCCCATGCTTTCCAGCAGAGCCGCTGCTCCGCCTTCCATGAATTCTCCGGCAAAGACATCATTGGTCCAGTCAGTTAGGAAAGAACCGAATGGTCCCATAGCCAGCCAGTAGACACCGAACATGACAAGCGCGAAGATCGGCAGGCCCAGTATCCTGTTCGTGACGATCCTGTCTATCCTATCGGAGGTGCTCATCTGACCCGCAGATCTCTTCTTATAAATGCCCTTCAGGAGCTCACCGATATAGATGTATCTCTCATTGGTGATGATGCTTTCTGAATCATCATCCATCTCCTCTTCGACAGCCTTGATATCCTTCTCGATATGTTCAAGCGTCTCTTTCTTTAATTTGAGAGATTCCATGACCTTGGCATCTCTTTCGAAAAGCTTGATGGCATACCATCTCTGCTGGTCCTCAGGCAGGTCATGAACACACGCCTCCTCGATGTGAGCCAGTGCGTGTTCAACGGTGCCGCCGAAAGTGTGCATTGGGATCGTCTTGCCGTTTTTGGCAGCATCGATTGCAGCCTTGGCCGCATTGTCGATATTCGTTCCCTTCAAAGCGGAGATCGAAACGAATTTCACGCCCATCTCTTTTGCCAGCATGTCCAGATCGATCCTGTCGCCGTTCTTCTCGACAAGATCCATCATGTTGATGGCGACGACCACCGGGATACCCAGTTCTGTCAGCTGTGTCGTCAGATAGAGGTTCCTTTCAAGGTTGGTGCCATCGACGATATTCAGGATGGCATCCGGTCTTTCCGTGATCAGATACTCTCTGGCAACGACTTCTTCCAATGTATAAGGCGATAATGAATAGATGCCCGGCAGGTCCGTGATCACCACATCATCATGACCCTTCAGTTTACCTTCCTTTTTCTCGACCGTGACGCCCGGCCAGTTGCCGACGAACTGATTGGAACCGGTCAGCGCATTGAACAGGGTCGTTTTACCGCTGTTCGGATTTCCGGCAAGCGCAATTCTCAAACTCATATATTTATCTCCTTCCGTATCCTTTAATAAACTTCGACCATTTCCGCATCGGCCTTACGGATCGACAATTCATAACCGCGTACGGTGACCTCGATCGGATCGCCTAACGGCGCCAGTTTGCGGACGTAGATCTCGACATTCTTCGTCACGCCCATGTCCATGATCCTGCGTTTGATGGCCCCTTCGCCATGAAGCTTTTTGACCTTGCAGTTCTCACCGACAGCTACATCTTTCAGTGTTTTCATCTTTTCTCCTCCTAGATCATGATCTTTGCGGCAAGTTCCTTATCAAGTGCCACCTTCGTGTCTTTGATGTTCACGATCATGGAACCATTCACCATGGAAACGACATTGATGACAGCCCCCGTGACGAACCCCATATCCTCAAGGTGTTTTTTGACCTCGGGCTTGCCTCCGACCTTTTTGATCACATTTGTCTCATTTGGTTCAGCATAAGTAAGTGGCAACATAATAAACTCTCCTTGGTTAGTTTTTGCTAACTACCTATATTCTAGTTACCTATAACTAACTTGTCAAGGACGGATCATGATAAGATTGAAAGAGAAGACGACACGCGCAAAGAAAGCTATAATATAAGTATGAACATCCAGGAATCAGCTGAAATGTATCTTGAATCGATCCACGTCCTGTCTCAGGAAATGGAAAACGTCCGTTCCATCGACATCTGCCGCAAGATGGGCTTTTCCAAACCTTCCGTATCCAGGGCGATGAAAAATCTGAAAGCTGAAGACTATATCGATATCGATGCAAACGGCTACATCACTCTGAAAGAAAAAGGCCTGGCGATCGCGGACAAGATCTACGAACGTCACAAAGCCCTGACGGAGCTCTTCATCTCCATCGGCGTTTCCGCACAGACCGCCGAAGATGACGCCTGCCGCATCGAGCACGTCATCTCGGACGAGACTTTCACAAAGATCAGAGAACTCATGAAAAAAAGCCATCAACGCTGATGGCTTTTTACTTGACGATGACAGATCCGCCGATGAACTCCCTCAGTATGGAATTGTTCGGGATGATGTACTCATCATAGATCGGATCAAAATATTTCAGGAATGACAGCATGCGCTGAGCTTCCCCGTATTCAGGCTCCACACGCTTGATGCGTTTCAGAAGAGGCTCGGCGTATTTTTTCAGTACCGCATACTCATAGATGCAGTTGGAATTGAAGAAGACATCGGCCTTGGAGTTGTAAGGGAAGATGTTGGCATCTTCCGAAGCCCTGACCTTCGGCCACATCGAAATGGTGCGCTGGGCTTCCGAATTGCGGAACTTGTAGTCCCTGACCAGCCTCCTCAGCATCCTGGCGTCCGTTGTCGAGATGCGGTTGTGATGATCGATGGAGATCGGCGTGAACGGCGAGATGTAGATCTTGAACTTCTCGCTGTCAGGGATGTTTTCCGTCAGCTCGTCGTTCATCGCATGGATGCCCTCGATGACGATCAGCTGATTCTTGTCGAGTTTGGTCATCCTCTCGCCGAAGACCTTGCCCGGGATGGAGAAATCATAGCGCGGAATATCGACTTCCTTGCCTTCCAGCAGATCGCCGATCTGTTTCATGAACAGTCCCGTATCGATGGCTCTGATCGACTCCAGATCGACCTCGCCATTCTCGTCGTAAACGCGCTCATCATATTCCTTGTAATAATCATCCGTTCCCATATAGAGAGTCTTGAAACCGTTGACATGGAGCTGGACGCAGAGGCGCTTCGCAAACGTCGTCTTTCCGGAAGAAGACGGACCGCAGATCAGCACGACCCTCGCCTTCTTCTCCTTGATCATGTCGGCGATATCGCTGATCCTCTTTTCATGCAGGGCTTCCTGCATCAGGACCATCTCCGCCACATCATCATAGAGGATCCTCTCGTTGAGGTCGCAGACGAAGTTGACATTCATCAGCTGGCCCCACTTGGTCGCCTCCGAAAAGGCGTTGTACAGCATCTCCTGTTCCTCATATGGCGCGATCACGGAAGGATCGGCTGGATGCGGATAGCGCAGGATCAGACCGCTTTTGTAAATGTCGATATCGAAGATCTGCACATAGCCGGTGGACGGGACCAGCAGATTGTAGAAGATCTGCATCTCATCTTCCAGCGAATAGACTTCGATATCGTCGATGTTGGTGATGCTTTCAAGCAGCTTGGAAGCTTCAGCCAGTTTCTGCTGACGGGCAAGGATCCTGGCGCCTTCCTTGGTCATGTGTTCCTTCCGGATCGGCAGGTCGGCATCGATGATCTCCCTCATCCTCACCTTGGTCCGATCGACATCCTCCTGCGTGAATTTGTGACTGGAAGTGATATAGAGGCCCTTGTTCAAGGAGTTGTTGACCGTGACCAGGACCTTCTTTCCGAAGAGATCATGCACGGCCTTGATGAAGACCAGGATCAGCGAGTTCTGATAGACCAGCCAGGCCTCCTGGTTGCGCATGTCCAGAAATTCGATGCTGCAGTCGTGCTCCGTGATATGTGTCAGAGCACGGTAGGCATTGTCCAGCTTCGCCAGATAGACCGGATAAGGAAGCTCATCCTTCACCTGGTTCAGGACATCCTCCAGTCTGACCTTGTCCTCAAAAGAAACGAACCTGTCTTTCAGATTCAGGATCTTGACATTGTGTTTCATATGAATACCTTCTATTTCTATTAAATGAACTTATCGAGTTCCTGATCGACGATCGCCTTCCTCTTGAACTTCGGATCCCTGATCAGTCTGCCCTGCGCCATGACCATGGAGACATTGCGCAACGCCCTGAGATCCTGCAGAGGATCATCCTTCGTCACGATCAGATCGGCACTCTTGCCTTTTTCGATCGTACCGGTCACATCGCCCAGACCGGCAAGCTTCGCATTGATGCAGGTCGCCGTATGCAAAGCGAACTGATTGGAGACACCGACATACTTGGTGAAGTAGACCAGTTCCCTCCAGAAATCATACTGCGAGACCCACGGACAGCCGACATCGTTGCCAAGCGCGACCGGTACGCCATTCTCCAACGCCTTCTTGGAACACTCGATGATGCCCTCGAATACGACATTGCCATTGTACTGTTCGACTTCCGAAGCGTTGGAAACAGAACGGTCAAACAAGGCATAAGGCAGAGCCGGCGAAAGTGTCGTCGTCAGGAACGCATTCCTTTCCTTGAATGATCGAATGGTCTCTTCATCCGGCATTGCGCCATGTTCGATGGAATCTACGCCATTGGCCAAAGCGGCCTTGACGCCCTGCGGCGATTCGACATGGGCCGCGACCAGATAACCCTTCTCATGGGCATAATCGCAGACGGCCCTAATCATATCGAGCGGCATCTTCATCTCGCCCGGTGTGCCCTTTTCCTTGGCATCCATGACACCGCCTGTGATCATCAGCTTGACCAGATCGGCCTTCTGATCGATCAGCCTGTCGACCTGCGCCAGAGCCTCTTCATTATTGTTGGCTATGATCGCCACCGAACCGGCCATGTGGCCATGCGGCACCGAAATGCCTTCATTCGCCGCCAGGATGCGCGGACCGATGATCTTTCCGGCTGCGATCTCGTCTCTGACACGGGTATCGAGATCCTTGAGACCGCCGACGGTGCGGATCGTCGTGACACCGCTGAGCAGTTCCAGCTTCGCATAGTTTTTGACCATGCTGTGAGCGACAGCTGCGCTGATCGGATTGGAAAACAGCAGGTTGACCAGCTTCGTGTTGTCCCTCTGTTTCTTCTGCGGCTTGCCGTTTCCCGCCAGATGGACA
>JAILBD010000135.1 GCA_024681275.1 Erysipelotrichaceae bacterium | reverse complement strand
TTCCCTTTTCTAAGAAAGGCTGATAGTGGCAGCTTCCCTTGGAGACATCCACGGTAATGATGGGTCCATCCATTCTGATTCCTCCTTTTCTGATGAACGCATGGATTCCAGGCAAGACTTCTCTGCGCTTTGTATCCGACCTTTTTTCTGGATGATATACGGCATTCCTGAATGAAACCTCTGGATGACCATTTCGATGAAGCGGACTCGAATACAAAAGGGAAGCAGAACGTTTTTTGTGGCTGACTATGATCTTCTCATGTCTAAAAAAGCGCACGTCCTTACTTTGCCCGGACCTTCCGATTGATATGCCTATCAAACGAAAGGCCAGGAACATCTGTACTATTCCTGACCTCTTTATCATATCGATGAATGAATAATTACTTCTACTATGATCAGGTACAGAATATTCCTGATTTCATAATAGAAAAAAGCGCGGATGGACCGCGCTTTCGCTTTGTTTATTCGATGGTGACAGTCTGTTTCGTTTCGATCGATTTCTGTTCCTTTGAAGGAAGGACGATGTTCAGGATACCATTCTCGAATTTTGCTTTGACGTCTTCAGCCTTGATGTTCTCGCCGACGTAGAAGCTTCTTGAGCAGGTACCGAATCTTCTTTCGGATCTGATCAGATTGCCTTTGGCATCTTTTTCTTCATTGGAGACGTTGTGTGTCGCCTTGATGTTCAGATAACCGTCGACCAGGTCCATCTGGACGTCTTCCTTGTGATAGCCCGGCAGCTCGATGTCGAGGTTGTAGTAACCATCTTTTTCATAGACATCGGTCCTCATCACGTTTGTGTTATATACTGTTTCTTTCGGGAAGAAACCGTCGAACATATCATCAAATACATCTAAACTTCTAGGAAAATACTTCATTTTCATTACCTCCTGTTCAGGGACTTCATTTACCCTACACCTATATCATAGCATTATATTTAGCACTGTCAAGTATAAAGTGCTAGCAAAAGTGATAAATAAGTGCTAAATGCGATAGAGTATAATGATGGAAAAAGGAGTTGGCCTTATGTCGTTGTTGTCAAGGTATATCTGTTACAGTTTCAAAAAGGGAGATGATAAGAGGGATGCCGGTCTTGTAACACCGAAGGAGGTCATCCGATACGATGATATCGTCTACGGTGAAGATCCGAAATGGCAGTCTCTGGATGTCTACAGGCCAAGAGGCGAGGATGGATATCTGCCGGTGATCGTGAGCGTCCATGGCGGAGGCTGGGTCTATGGAGACAAGGAGAGATATCAGTATTACTGTCTCGATCTGGCGAAGAGAGGTTTTGCGGTCGTCAATTTCTCCTATGGTCTGGCGCCGAAGTTCAGATATCCGGGTCAGCTGAAGGATACGAATGACGTCTTTCAGTGGGTCATGGATCACAAAGAGGAGTACAGGTTCGATACCGATCACATCTTTGCGGTCGGTGACAGTGCCGGAGGTCATCTTCTGGCTCTTTATGGCGCCTTTCTGAACAACGATAAGGTGGCTTCAGGATATCCGTTCAGGAAGCCTGAGGGACTGAAACTCAAGGCTGTCGCTTTGAACTGCGGCGTCTATGAGATCTCCTACGAGGAGAAAGGTCTGACCAGGATGCTGATGAAGGATCTTCTGGGCAGGATCTCTGCCGAAAAGCTGTATCGGATCTCGCCGATCCACTTCGTCAATGAGGATTTCCCGCCTTGCATCGTGATGACGGCGGAGGGTGATTTCCTGAAGGATCAGGCCATGCCGATGGTGAATGAGCTGAAAAGGAAGGGCGTGGATGTGCGTTATATGTACTATGGCGATGAGAACAATGTCCTGGGACACGTCTTCCACCTGAGGATCAGGGAAGAGGATGCCATCCGCTGCAACGATGATCAGTGCGCTTTCTTTAAAGAGATGATGAAAAAATAAAAAAGCGGTCTCCCGCTTAATCGAACAATGGGGTCGAGTAGTATCTTTCTCCGGTATCAGGGAGGATCGTCACGACCTTTTTTCCTTTTCCAAGCTTCCTGGCGAGTCTGATGGCGGCTGCCACATTGGTCCCGGAGCTGATCCCGCAGAGGAGGCCTTCTTTTCTGGCCAGCTCTTTGGCGGTCGCTAGCGCTTCTTCGTCGGAGATGATGCAGATGTCATCGTAGATCTGCTGATCCAGGATCGATGGAATAACACCGTCACCGATACCCATCTGCAGATGGGTGCCGATCTGTTTTCCGGAGAGGATGGCGGCATTTTCCGGTTCGACGGCCCAGATGGTGATGGCGGGATTGTTTTCTTTGAGGACCTGGCCGATGCCTGTCAGGGTCCCGCCGGTACCGATGCCGGAACAGAAGCCATCGATGTCTTTGAGATCCCTGACGATCTCTTCACCGGTCTGCCGCTGGGCGGCGACGTTTGCCGGATTGTCGAACTGCCCGGGCACAAAGACGAAAGGATCTTCTTTGGCGGAATTGTTGACGATCTGCTGGCACTTTTCGATGCAGGCACCGATATTGCCTTCGTCGTGGACGAGTCTGATCTTCGCGCCGTACATTTCGATGAGTTTCCTTCTTTCCACGGAAACGGAATCCGGCATGACGATGATGACCCTGTAGCCTTTGATGGCACCGATCATGGCCAGGGCGATGCCCTGATTGCCTGATGTGCATTCGACGATCAGGGAGTTCCTGTTGAGCAGTCCCTGTCTTTCGGCTTCTTCGATCATGTTGAAGGCGGTCCTGGTCTTGATGGATCCGCCGATGTTGACCGCTTCAAATTTCGCATAGATATCCGCCATGTCTTCACCGCCCATCTTCTTCAGTTTGAGCAGCGGCGTGTTGCCGATGGCGTCCAGAGTAGATTCATATAACATAAGCTTTCACCTGCCCATTTACTATATCACAGAGTCAGGGCCTCTTTGAAAAGTATTCTTCTCCCTTTCTGCGGTAGGAGATGTCGTTGAAACTCAGCAGTTCATAGTTTCCGTTTTCATAGGAAAGGATGGTCAGAGAGCCGTTGTCCACCAGTCCTTTGACTGAGATCTCAGGAAAAAGGAAGGAGACCAGGGCACAGATCGCAAAGGAAGATGTCGAGATCAGGATATCGCCTTCCTGATGATCGGAAGCGATCCTTTCGATGCCTTCCAGAAAGCGTTTCCTGACTTTGGCGATGCCTTCAAAGCTTCCGGTCTCGTCCAGGGCAGCCAGTTTTTCGGCGATCTGCAGATCGTCGTAGTATTCATAGAGGCCGGGATAGGCGGCATAGGGGATGCCAAGTTCCTCATAGAGGGGAGACAACATCTGTAGATAGGTCCCGCCCTCGTATTTGCCATAGCCCATCTCCCTAAAATGCGGGTCGGCTGTGATGGGACAGGGCTTCTCGTTGAGGGATAGGAAGGCTTCCGCCGTATCGATCTGTCTTTGCGTGTCGCCGCTGTAGGCGGCAGAGAAACGGATGTCCCTGGCACCGTATCCGGCGAAACGGGCTTCATCGATGCCTTTCTGGGTCAGAGGAGAATCGTTGTGTCCCTGGACCTTTTCCTGCAGATTGAAAAGCGTCTGTCCGTGGCGCAGAAAATAGAGTTTTATCATAATCTCATTATAAAGGAATTATAATGGAAATAATGGGTGCCATGTTTCATGTGCTGCGGCACATGATCATTTACAGAAATCGAAAAAGGGGATCATTATGAAGAGAATATCCGTCCTGCTGCTGTCGCTTCTTCTGTGTCTGAGCCTTTGTTCATGCGCGGAAAAGAAGGAACAGAAAGATGATATCTATATCTTCTTTACCAGTGATGTGCATTGTGCTGTCGATCAGAATGTGGGTTTTGCTTCGCTCAAGGCACTGCTTGAAGAAACGAAGGCGGAACATGAATTTGTTTCCCTGGTCGACTACGCCAAGTATCTGGGGGATCTGACCGATAAATATCTTGATACCGAAGGAAGGATCATCGTTGAATAAGAGGATACTGATCTGTCTGATCTTCCTTATCAGTCTTTCCCTGTTTTCATGTAAGGCAAAGTCAGATAACGAAGGGGCTCAGACATATGAAAACGGAAAGTGCGTCGCTTTCTATCCGTCCGGCAGTGAAAAGATCGAAGCCTATGTGAAGGAACTCTGCAGTCAGGGCCTGGAGCGGATCTACGATTACCGGATGGAGGAGGCAGGAGATTTTTATGTGGTCTCCTACTATGACGGGAAGAAGTTCTACATCGATGAGGATCACAAGGATGTTGAGCTGAAGATCAATGGCGGGGAAAAGATGCTTTCGGATCTGCTCAGATACCGGATGAGGAAGGAAGGCTATGATCTGGCTTATACTTCAGGATTCTGGGTGGACAGCGCTGAGGATGCTCTGGATCTTTCGCATATCTCTCTTGCGATCGGTGAAGATGAACTGAAGCTGCATTTTGATGATTTTGATTACGATATGAAACTGCCTTTCGGCTATGCGAGGATGCTGACGGGGAAGAGTCTGGGTGTCCTCGATCGGACTTCCTATGAAGCGGGAAGATACATCGATCCAAACAGGCCCATGGTCGCCATCACCTACGATGACGGACCGTATAGACCGGTCGATCTCAAACTCTATGAGATCTTTGACAGATATGGGGGCCTCGCGACTTTCTATTCGGTCGGTTCACGCATGTCAAAGGATGAGCTGGACAATATCGCCCAGGGGATAGAACTGGGCATGGAATTCGGTTCCCACACCGAGTATCATACAAGCCTCAGCAAGCAGGATGCTGAAGAGGGGTGGTGGGCGATCATGGAGACGGTCGAATACGTGGAGGAGAAGCTCGGTTACCGCATGAAGACCTACCGTCCGCCGTATGGAAACCGCAATCCGGATGTGGAAGAGATCATCGGGATGCCGGCCATCTTATGGACCGTGGATTCCAAGGACTGGTCGAACCGGGATGAGGATATCACTTATGACCGGATCATGAACTATGTCGAGGATGGAGATGTCGTATTGATGCATTCCCTGTACAAGTCTTCAGCCAGGGCAACGGAGAGACTGGTCCCGGAGCTGATCGACAGGGGCTTTCAGCTGGTGACTGTGAGCGAACTGCTATATTATAAAGGTATCGATATGGATGATCTGGCTGCCTATGGCAGCAACTGATCACCTGAAAATAGAAAAATATGAAAAAGATCGTCCCTTTTCTCACCGCTTTTCTGATCATCGTCGCTGCCTTTCTGCTGGGAGCGATCTTTCTGATGGGAAGGATAGCCAAGCAAGAGTCTCATGATCCTCCTGTTGCGCAGACCGCTGTGGCGAAAGAGGAACAAGGGCCTGCGAAGGAAGAAAAGAAAGAGGAGCCGCCGATCCCTGAAGAAACGATAAAACAGGAGGAAGAGCCCGCTGTCAGAAAAGAGGATGATGGAAGACCTGTCTACAAGATGCTGGATTTTGACAGAAGGCTGATCCTGGACATCGGCATACAGGACAGGTGGCTATGCAGCATCTTTGATCTGGCTTACGCCAGGGCGATCCTGGATGGCAGTTTCAAAGTCGATCCATACGATTACTATGATGGGGAAGGGGCCGTCTGGCGCTGGGCCGGTTTTGAGGATGTCGCCTCATCGGATCCGCTGAATGTGGTCCTGAAGAGGGCTTATGATGAGATCGATGCGGGCAGGCCGACCATCCTTTTTGTCAGCGGGACCTATGCCTATACCAGCACAGAGAAGCCGCAGTCACGGACTTCAGAGGATCATTACGTTCTGATCCTGGGATACAGGAAGGATGCCGATCGCGAAGATCTCAAGCCTTCCGATTTCTATGGAGCGGATCCTTCCGGAGGCTACTGTTGCGATGTCTATGGCTATGTTCCATGGGTGACACTGAGCGATGAGGGACCGGCACTGGTATCGGGAGAGTATGCCCTGTATGCCCAAAGCGATCCCGAGCCGCATCTGAAGACCTGTTTCGCTCATGCCGATACGGTGACCTGGGACGGGGACAGGACGAATGCGATCTATCCGGATCGTATCGAATAAAAAAGAAGAGAAAGGTTCTCTTCTTTTGTTTTACTCTGTTCTTAGCGCGATGACCGGATCCTGTTTGGCGGCTTTCTTTGATGGGATGAAGCCGGCGATGATCGTCAGGAAGATCGAGATCAGGATCAGGGCGATAGCCGCCTCTTTTGGCAGGACGGCGTTGACATCGTAGTTGTCGGTCACGTTGTGAATGATCGAATTGATGAACGGCAGCGACAGCAGCGTCACGCCTACGCCCAGGACTCCCGATAGGAGACCGATGATGAAGGTCTCTGCCGAGAAGATCGAGGAAACATTGCGTTTTGAGGCACCCATCGCTCTCAGTATGCCGATCTCTTTGGTGCGTTCCAGTACGGAGATCAGCGTGATGACGGCGATCATGATCGATGAAACGACCAGGGAGATCGATACGAAGGCGATCAGCACGTAGGTGACGACGTCGACGATGGTCTTGACGGAAGACATCAGGATACCGGTGATATCGGTATAGCGGACTTTCGTGTCTTCATCGACACTGTCATTGTATCTGTCCAGGAAGGCCAGGAAATTCTCTTTGGAATCGAAGTCCCGGAAATAGAAGGAAATGGAAGTCGGATCTTCCGGATCCTGATAGCCCAGATTGATCAGGTTCTTGTTGGCCGTCTTCTCGTCTGTTCCGGACATCATCGTTTCCATCAGACGGGAGAGTTCTTCCTGGTCCATGTTGAAATTGAACGCTTTGGAGAACTTGTCGGTATCGAAACTGAACATGTCTTCATTGAAGACTTCACCCAGGGATGAGAAAGTTTCCATCATCGGTTCCATCATCTGGGCCGTTGCCGCACCGATCTGGCCGGCGATCATCATGACGGTGAAGTCGTTGATCATCTGGGTGATGACGGAAGAGGTCTTTTCCAGAGCGGTCTGATTGCCCAGCTGTGCGCTCAGCAGAGCTGATCTGTTGATCTGTACCGCACCGCTGTAGATGACGTCATTGCCTTCTTCCTGTTTCTCATAGCCGAGCTGACCGTCGATGGCGATCTGTTGCAGGCTATCGTAGTAGGAATCGAACATGGCTTTCACACCTTCAGCCAGGGACGCATATTGAGCATCCGAGATCATATCGAGAACGGCGGAGACATCAGTCCCCTGGAATTCAGGGATGTACTGCTGGCTGGCTGCGATCAGCGTCTTGGCGAATCTCTTGTAGCTGCTGGCGCTGATGTTTTCTTTTGCCTTGTTCAGTGCTTCTTCATCCAGAGTGAGGACTTTTGTGATGATGGCCTCTTCTCCTTCTCCATCGACCTTTTCCGTGACGTTGGCATTGTCATATGCCTCGACCTGCTGGGAAAGGAAGGAGGAGTTGATGAGGGTGAAGATGCCCGTCAGCATGGTCCTGTCCGGGGTGTTGGCGATCATCTGGGCTGCCGTTTGGGCTGAGTCCATGACGATCTTTTCCATGCGGGAGGCGTCGATCTCTTCGAATTTCAGATCGTCGGGATCGAAGTTGACTTTGAAGGCGTCTTTCAGCATCTCTTCATCGATGGAGACCATGTCATTGAAGTCGAGTTTCTCCTGTTCATCTTCGTTGACTTCGGTGAAGCTCTTGCCGGAGAAGACATCGACATCCTTGTTGGCAAGCTGTTTGGAGACGATGGCTGTCCTGGCGGATTCGCGGACGATGTAGTCGCAAAGCGATTTCCGGTAGCCAATGCCGGGGGACAGTGCCATGGAGTTGTTGCCGTCTTTGATGCAGACGATGCCGACGATGTCGAGCTTGAGTGACTTGTGATAGAGGTCACGCATGTAGTCATCGTCATTGGACATGTCTTCATAGATGTCGTATTTGACATTGTATCTGTAGACATCGGTCGTTTCGATCAGACGAAGATCGATGTTCATCAGTTCATCGTAGGAGAACTCTCTGGCTTCGTTGGAAACACCTGATTCTTCGCCGGCCATGACGTTGTTGATGATGGTGCGAAGTTCGCTGGTGTCCCTGAGGCCCAGTGAATAGACCAGAAGGTCGGAGATGGAATTGGGTTCCGAGAGGACCAAAACCAGTTCATTGTAGTTTTCCGGCCACCTGCCGGCCAGGACATCATACTGATCCTTGTAGGAATCCAGATCGTCGTTCATCTCCGTGAAGACGGAATTGCCGCCCATGGAGAAGGACGAGATGAAGGATGTACCCTGGGAAGAGTACATTGCCGACATCAGCGAGCTCGGATTGAGTTTCGCCAGCTGATCGGCTGCGTCGATCGTGTAGATGACGGGGCGGATCGAATAGGCGTAGTTGATGTAGGTGGTGTCGTTCTTGTAGTCGTCGTAATGCGTGTCCAGATAGTGTTTGAGACTTCTCAGGTCGTTGGATCCGATCGATGAGAACATGGTCGTCAGATACTGTCTTTCCCGGACGCGGTCGCCTTCGACTTTGTTTTCCCTGCGGTCTGTCACCATCGTCAGGATGGCGGAGGTGGCATCTGCCGTTTCCGAGGTGATCGTCAGAGGATAGGAAGAGAGCGTATCTTCCTGGATCTTGTCGATGTAGTTCTGGAAGCCGGTGGAAAGGGACATGATCAGGGCGATGCCGATGATGCCGATCGATCCGGCGAAGGCCGTCAGGATCGTGCGCCCCTTTTTTGTCAGCAGGTTGTTGAACGAAAGGGACAGGGCGGTCAGATAGGACATGTGGGCCTTGCGCACTTTCGGTGCTTTTTCCAGGAGCGGGGTATCCGGCGCGATGAACGGATTGGAGTCGGAGATGATGTGACCGTCTTTGAGATTGACGATCCTGTTGGCGTATTCGTTGGCCAGGTCGGGGTTGTGGGTGACCATGACGACGAGCCTGTCTCTGGCGACTTCTTTCAGCAGGTCCATGACCTGGATCGAGGTCTTGGAGTCCAGAGCGCCTGTCGGTTCATCGGCCAGCAGGATGTCGGGGTCGTTGACCAGGGCTCTGGCGATGGCGACTCTCTGCATCTGTCCGCCGGACATCTGATTCGGTCTCTTGTGGGCCTGATCCTTGAGGCCGACTTTGTCGAGGGCTTCCAGCGCTCTTAGTTTCCTCTCTTTGCGGGATAGGCCGCCGATGGTGAGTGCCAGTTCGACGTTGGCGAGGATGTTCTGGTGCGGGATCAGGTTGTAGGACTGGAAGACGAAGCCGATCGTGTGGTTGCGGTAGGTGTCCCAGTCGCGGTCTTTATAGTTCTTTGTCGATACGTCGTTGATGATGAGGTCCCCTTCGTCGTAGCGGTCGAGGCCGCCGATGATGTTGAGAAGGGTGGTCTTTCCGGAGCCGGAAGGACCTAAAACAGCGACAAATTCGTTGTCGCGAAGGTCCAGTGAGACATTGTCCAACGCCTGCTGGATGAGGTCTCCCGTCTTGTATGTCTTGCATATATTCCTGATGCGGAGCATAAATAGATTTTAGCATTAAAAACAGTACGTTTACACATACTAAGCCCTAAATACAAGTTCAAAAATGGTAGAATAGATGCTGTATGAAAAACAAATATGCGAGCTGCGGATTGAATTACGACATCATCGTCGATAAGTATCCCAACATCATGGAATACGAGGAGATCGTCAATGCCTATCTGGCGGATGAGTTTTTCAATCAGCTTGAGGATATGCTGGACGAAGAGGATTATGCGATGGCCAAGGATGCGACGAAAGGCCTGTATATCCTGGCTTCGGAACTGTGCCTCTTTCCTCTTTATGAAAGACTTCTGGAGATCTACGAGGATCTTGAATACGAGACATACAGCGAGATCATGGCGCATTACCGGGACATGAAGCAGTCCCATGAAAAGATCAGAGGTATCTTCCATGCATGACTGCGTCGTAGTCGGTGCCGGTCATGCGGGCGTTGAAGCGGCTATGGCGATGGCACATGCGGGCAAGGATACCGTTTTAGTCACGATCAAGCTCTCTCATATCGCCAAGATGCCGTGCAATCCTTCGATCGGCGGTCCGGCCAAAGGCGTCGTCGTCCGCGAGATCGATGCCTTGGGCGGGGTCATGCCCAAGGTGGCCGACAGGACGGCTCTGCAGTTCAAGATGCTGAACACGACCAAAGGTCCGGGCGTCTGGAACATGCGCGTGCAGTCGGACAAGCTGGAGTATTCCAGGACGATGGCGGATCTGTGCATGCATACGGAACATCTCGAAGTACTCGAGGATATCGTCGATGAGATCGTGTGCGAAGGCAGGAAATTCAAAGCTGTCATCCTGAGAGAGCGCGGCAGGATAGAGGCGAAGGTCTGCATCATGACGACGGGCACCTACATGGATTCCACGGTCATGATCTCTTCCGATACCAGATCGGAAGGTCCGGATGGAGACAGGACGACAAAGGATCTTTCCGAGTCGCTGAGAAGACTGGGGATCAGGCTTTTCCGCCTCAAGACGGGAACGCCACAGCGAGTACTGACTTCATCGATCGATTTTTCAAAGACGAAGTATGAACCGGGAGCCGATGAGTTCCTTCATTTTTCTGAGGAGACAAGGAAAGAGGATGTCAGGCCTCTCAGTGAACAGATCCCGTGCTATCTGACTTATACGACTCCGGAGACGTTGCAGATCATCCGGGAGAATCTAAACAGATCTTCGATGTATTCGGGCGTGGTCAAGGGCGTCGGCCCGCGCTACTGTCCTTCGATCGAGGACAAGGTCGTCCGTTTTGCGGACAAGGAGAGACACCAGCTCTTTCTGGAGCCGGAGTCGCTGTCTCTGAATACGACTTACATCCAGGGCTTTTCCACTTCGATGCCAAGGGATGTGCAGGAGAAGATGGTCCATTCCCTGATCGGTCTGGAGAATGCGAAGATCATCAAGTATGCGTATGCGATCGAATATGATGCGATCGATCCGTTGCAGGTGAAGCCTTCACTGGAACTGAAGGACATAGACGGACTGTTCATCGGCGGTCAGATCCTGGGCACTTCCGGTTATGAGGAAGCGGCGGGATTGGGCCTGATGGCGGGCATCAACGCCAGAAGAAAGCTCGATGGACTGAAGCCTCTCATCCTCAAGAGGGATGAGTCCTATATCGGCGTCATGATCGATGATCTGGTGACGAAGGGGACCAGTGAGCCTTACCGTCTGCTGACTTCAAGGGCGGAATATCGCCTGCTTTTAAGACACGATAACGCCGATCAGAGGTTGATCGCATATGGCTATGAGAACGGTCTGATCAGTGAGGAGCGGTACCAGGGATTCCTGCACAAGATGGAGCAGATCGCAAAGCTCAAGGAATTTCTGAAGGATGCCCGCATCGATAAGGACAGCGGCGTCAATGAATATCTCAAAGGACTCGGTTTTGAAAATGAGGAGGGTTCCCACAATGCCTATGAGCTGCTCAAGAGGCCGGGCGTGGAACTGGTCCCGCTGCTGAAGCTGATGGGCGAGGAATATGATGAACAGATCGCCAGACAGACAGAGATCGAGGTCAAATACGAGGGTTACATCCTGAAGGCCAGAAAAGAGGCTGACCGGATGGCGAAGATGGACAATATCCGTCTGGATGAGGATATCGATTATCTGCATCTGGATAATCTGGCTCTGGAGGCCAGGGCCAAACTGGACAAGGTCAGGCCGGCTTCACTGGGCCAGGCTTCCAGGATCTCGGGCATCAATCCGAGCGATATACAGGTCCTGGCGATCTATCTGAAACAAAGGAGGGAAGGATCAAGTGGCGACGATTAGCGCGATGATCGGCACGATCACGCTGGTTTTTACGACGATGATCTTCGAGTATTCGAACATCTGGTTCTCTTTGGATATCATCGGGATCGTTCTGGGTCTCATCAGTTATAAGAGAGGCGACAAGAATGGCAAGGCGGGGATCATCCTCTGTTCCATCGCGGCTGCCTTTTCTCTGGGGATGATGCTGATGATATACTATTATCGAAAGAAGACAGGGAACTGATATACAATAAAATAAGGAGGTTTTGAACATGAAATATGAGATCATAGGCGGTTCTTTTCCGGCCGTCAATGTCGTTTTGGATGCGGGCGAGAGCGTTGTAACACAGTCCGGCGCGATGGCCTGGTGCGATGCCAGTGTTGAAATGAGCACGAATGCCGAAGGCGGTCTGCTGAAGTCCATAGGCAGGATGTTTTCCGGTGCGAGTCTGATGTTCGTCAGGCACACGGCAACGGAAGATGAGTCTGCGATCACTTTTTCAGCTTCTTTCCCTGGCACGATCAGGGAGTTCAAAGTCGATGCCGATCATGAATATTTTGCACAGAAATCCGCTTTCCTGGTAGCTGATGAGGGCGTCAATATCGATGCGAGCGTCAACAGGAACTTCTGGGCCGGTCTTCTGGGCGGTGAAGGTTTCATCCTGCAGAAATTCACAGGTGAGGGAACTTTGCTGGCGGAGATCGATGGTTCAGTCGTTGAGGTCGATCTGGAACCTGGTCAGCAGATCAAGGTCGAAACAGGACATGTCGCTTTGTTTGAGTCGACCTGTTCCTATGATGTCGAATCCGTTTCCGGTTTCAAGAACATCTTCTTCGGCGGACAGGGTCTCTTCCTGACGACGCTGACAGGTCCGGGCAGAGTCTGGCTGCAGACTTTGACGGCTCAGGATATGGCACAGAAGCTGATCCCTTACATGCCGAGCGCATCTTCGGGCAGCGTGAATGTGTCTTCATCAGGCTCATCAAGCAATTCATAAACAGAAAAGGCCCTTCAGAATACGAGTCCTGCAGGGTCTTTTTTTCTTCCGGATACAAATAAAAGGCGGTCCCGTCATTCGGGATACCGCCTTTTTTTGATGAAATGCTTAGCCTAACATCTTGTTGACGAGGGCCTGGACTTCGTGGTAATCGTAGCCAGCCTCAGTCAGTCTGTCTTTTCTTTCCTGACCGTTGCCCCATTTGCCGCGGATGACTTCTTTGGCAACTTCCTCAAGATCCTTGCCGCCGCCATGCATCAGTTCGTTGACCTTGGTCTGAACTTCATGATAGTCATAGCCTGCTTCTGTGAGCTTGTCTTTTCTTTCCTGACCGTTGCCCCATTTGCCCTGGATGACTTCTTTAGCCAGTTCTTCGATCTTGGCAGCTCTTCTGGCAAGTCTTTCAGCTTCGAGCTTTTCAGCAGCTTCTTTGGCAGCTTTTTCAGCAGCAGCTTTTGCGTCAGCAGCAGCTTTGATCAGGCTGTTCGCTTTGGATCTGACCTGTAAGTAGCAGTCATAACCTGCAGCTTCGAGTTTTTCCTTGATCTCTTTGTCATCTTTGCCCCAAACACCATCAACGACTTCTTTAGCGAGTGTGTCGATGTCTTTTACGGCCT
>JAILBD010000088.1 GCA_024681275.1 Erysipelotrichaceae bacterium | reverse complement strand
AATAATCTATGATAGACTACACTGAAGGTTCTGCAAAACAGTATCATATTGGCGTTGGCAAGGAAGATATCGGCGAATATGTGATCCTGCCAGGTGATCCGGGAAGATGTGAGAAGATCGCTCAGTATTTTGATCATCCGGCCAAGGTAGGACAGAACAGGGAATATACGACATATACAGGCTATCTGAACGGAACGAAAGTCTCCGTATGTTCGACCGGTATAGGCGGTCCGAGTGCTTCGATCGCTTTGGAAGAGCTGGTCGCTTCCGGTGCACACACCTTCATCCGTATCGGTACCTGCGGCGGCATGCAGCTGGATGTCAAATCCGGTGATGTGGCTGTTTCAACCGCTTCCATCCGCATGGAGGGCACGACCAGGGAATATGCGCCGATCGAATTCCCGGCTGTGGCGAACCTTGAAGTGACGAATGCTTTGGTACAGGCTTGCAAGAATCTGGGTCAGTCTTATGTCGTAGGCGTTTCACAGTCAAAAGACTCTTTCTATGGTCAGCACCGTCCTGAGACGCTGCCAAATGGTGATGAACTTCTGAGAAAATGGAAGGCATGGCTCGCTTTGGACTGCAAGGTCTCCGAAATGGAGTCAGCTGCTCTGTTCATCGTCGGATCTTACCTGCGCGTCAGAGTCGGTTCCTGCTTCCTGGTCGTAGCCAATCAGGAGAGGGCAAAAGCGGGTCTGGATAATCCGCAGGTCCATGATACCGATGGTGCGATCCGCGTTGCGATCGAGGCCATGAAGATCCTTATTGATGCAGACAAGAACTAAACTGATCTTGTGCAATATCCTGACGGTCATCCTCTTCCTTTTGCCGGTGATAGAGCTTGACCTGTTCAAAGAAAACTACTCGACCCTTAGTCTTCAAACTAGGGGTTATTTGTTTTTGCTGTTTTTAGGGATCCTGACAGGATCGGTGATGGCTTATGAGACATTTCATATCAGTGGAAGAAAGAATGCGAGGATCTTGTTGATGGCTATGATACTGGGGACGATCGTGCCGCATCATGTGCCATATGACCTGCAGGGCAACATACATCTGTTCCTGGCGTATGTGTCCTTCTTTGTCCTGATTTGCATCACCTATTTCAACACGATGTTCAGCACGAAAATGAGATATCGGAATATCATGATCTTCTGCTTGCTGAGTGTTTCCTTATTATATATGCGCTATATGATGATCAATACGCTATGCGAGATCATTATCATGCTTTGCTGCATGGGCATCGATCTGTCTTTGTATCTGAAACAAAAATAGAAGCTTTCGCTTCTATTTGCTATTTATTGCTGCTTCAACGACGTGACTCAGAAGAATGGAGGTCGTTGTTGATCCGACGCCACCGGGGACCGGCGTAATCGCTTTGACGCACGGTTCGACTTCTTCAAAGAAGACGTCCCCGCAGATCTTCTGTTTTTCTTTATTCCAGTTGATGCCGACGTCGATGACGATCTGATCAGGATTCGTGTAATTCTTTCCGATCAGTTCAGGTTCTCCGATAGCGCAGACGAGGATCTCCGCTTTCGAGGCGATCTCTTTGATGCCTTTCGTCTTTCTGTGACAGATCGTGATGGTCGCATTCCTGTTTAACAGCAGCATCGAAACAGGTTTACCGATGACCAGGGATCTGCCAAGGATAACGACATTTTTTGATTCGATCTCTATCTGATGAAAATCCAACAGTTCGATCACGGCTTGTGCTGTGCATGGGGCAAAGCCTCTTTTTTTCTTGGTGAACAGGGCGGACAGAGACAGTTCAGATATGCCGTCTATGTCTTTTTCAGAGGAGATGGAATTCCTCAGCTTTTCGTCATCGAACCTTTTCGGCAGCGGCCTGAAGATCATGATGCCGTGGACTTTATCATCCCGATTTGCTTCATGAAGCTTCTGATAGAAATCTTCTTCACTGACATCTTCATTAAAGATGTATTTGATCAGTCTGATACCCAGTTTTTCTGCCTTTTTCTCGATACCTCTTTCATAGGCGAGATCGCTTTCCCTGTGACCGACTCTGAACAGAGCCATCGCAGGAGAAAGTCCGAAGTTCCTGATCAGTTCTGAGCTTCTGGTATCGATCGCTTTCGCGACATCTCTTCCTTTTAACAATTCAGCCATTGTCCGTCAGCCTCTTGCATATATCGTCATAGATGTTGAGCGCTTTGACAGAATACTCATCCAGAAGGGATACGGCTTCTTCATCTATTTCACTTGCACAATCTCTGTCTTTCATGAGCCTGGTGTTGACCAGGATGTTGATATAGGCACCATATAGGACGCCATGTGCCAGCATGACGGAAGTCGCTGCATCGGAAACTGAGAGTTTGGAACCGATCACAGAGAGCCTCTCATCCAGTTCGATGATTCTTGTTGCGTATTTCAGTATCAGCAAAGGGGAATTGGCTGCGTCTTTCAGACACTGTTCCATCTTTTCTTCGTAGCCTTCAGAATCCTTAGGCAGGGCATAGACTTCAGCCAGAGGTTTGAAAGCTTGCGCATCCTTGTTGATGCAGTCGAGCAGGTTGATCCTCAGGATCTCCAGTTCTTTTTTGATCTCAGCCAGCTCAAAAGTGTGCTCAAGATACTTCTTCTTGCCGATCGTCAGATTCGTCACCATTTCGCCAAGTGAAGCAGCCAGAGATCCGGCTAAGGCGCTCACACCGCCGCCACCCGGAACGGGTTCTTTGGAAGCGGCAGCTTCACTGAACTGTTTCAATGTCAAGTTTTCCATATTTAGAATAATCCCGTGATGACGCCGTCTTCATTGACGTCGATCTTTTCGGCAGCCGGTACCTTAGGAAGGCCAGGCATCGTCATGATCTCGCCGGTCAAAGCAACGATGAATCCTGCTCCGGCAGAGACTTTAAGGTTGCGCACACTGATCCGGAAATCTTTTGGCGCGCCGAGTTTGTTCTGATCGTCAGAGAAGGAATACTGGGTCTTCGCCATGCAGATAGGCAGCTTTCCAAAACCGAGTTCTTCCAGTTGCTTCAGCTGCTTCGGAGCGCTAGCCAGCAGATCGACGCCATCGGCATGGTAGATCTTTCTGGCGATCATATCCAGTTTCTCTTTCAGAGAAAGATCCAGATCATAGGCAAATTCGAAATCATTCGGTTCTTCACAAAGCCTGACGACTTCTTCCGCCAGTCTTCTTCCGCCTTCGCCGCCCTTAGCCCAGACTTTGCTCAATGCGACATTGACACCCAGTTCCTTGCATCTTCTTTCGACCAATGCGAGTTCTTCGGCAGTGTCACTTGGGAAGGCGTTGATCGCAACGACACAAGGAAGCCTGAAGACATTCCGGATATTGCTGACATGCTGAAGAAGGTTCGGAAGACCTTTTTCGAGGGCTTCGAGATCTTCATTGTTGAGCTGATCTTTCGGCACACCGCCGTGATGTTTCAGAGCCCTGATCGTCGCAACGATGACGACGGCATCCGGCTTGAGTCCAGCCATGCGGCATTTGATATCCAGGAACTTCTCGGCACCCAGATCGGCACCGAATCCCGCTTCTGTGATTGCGTAGTCGCCCAGCTTCAAAGCTAATTTAGTGGCAGTAACGGAGTTGCAGCCATGGGCGATATTGGCAAACGGTCCGCCATGGATGAAAGCAGGAGTTCCTTCCAGAGTCTGTACGAGATTCGGTTTGAT
>JAILBD010000055.1 GCA_024681275.1 Erysipelotrichaceae bacterium | reverse complement strand
GGGATCGGTGAGTCATTATATAAATTTGCCAATGACATGCGTCTGCTTCAGCATGACGGTTTCATGAGCGAACCTTTTGCGAATAGCCAGGTCGGCTCTTCAGCTATGGCTTATAAGAGGAATCCGGTGCTTTGTGAAAGGATCTGTTCGCTGTCCCGCTATCTGATGATTGATGCCCTGAATGGTCCGATGACAGCTTCTTTACAGTGGTTTGAAAGAACGCTCGATGATTCCGCCAACAGACGCATTTCCCTTCCTGAAGCATTCCTGTGTACAGATGCGATACTGCGTCTTGGCCAGAAGATCGCCAGGGATATCAGAGTCAATGAAAAAGTCATCGCTGCCCACATGCAGGATTATCTTCCATTTGCGGCTACGGAAAACATCATGATGGAAGCGGTCAAAAAGGGAAAAGACCGTCAGAAAGTTCATGAGATCATCCGCAGACATTCCATGGAAGCGATCGAAAAGCTGAATAATGGTGAAAAAGCCGATCTGTTAGGAATGCTTTGTGAAGATGAAGAACTCGGATTAGATAAAGAAGAACTTCAGGCGATCATCAGACCGCAGATGTTTATCGGCCGAAGCGTTGAACAGACCGAAAAATATCTAAATAGTATAAAGCATATTATCGAAGATGTGACACCTGATGATCCTCAGGTGGAATTCTAGGAGGATAAAATGGATAAGATCCTGATACTTGATTTCGGAGGACAGTACGATCAGCTGATCGCCAGAAGGGTACGTGAACAGCACGTCTATGCGAAGATCGTTCCTTATAACAAGATAAATATCGATGAGATCCTCAAAGAAGACTATAAAGGTATCATCTTTACCGGCGGCCCAAACAGCGTCTATGCGGATAATGCGCCGCGCTATGACAAGAAGATACTCGATCTCAATATCCCGATCTTAGGTATCTGTTACGGTGCCCAGCTTTTAAGTTATCTTTCAGGAGGCAAGGTCGAGAAGGGTGAAGATTCAAGAGAATACGGAAAGATCCTTTTTAATCATTCAGGCAGTGTTTTATTTGAAGATGTACCTGAAAGCAGTATCTGCTGGATGTCTCATTCAGACTACATAAGTGAAGTACCTGAAGGGTTTATCATTACGGCATACAGCGACAAGTGTCCTTGTACAGCATTAGAAGACAATAAGCGTAAACTATATGGCGTCCAGTTTCATCCGGAAGTAAGACACACGGAGTATGGCAGCAAGATAATCTCCAATTTCCTTTTTAATGCGTGTCAGATAAGGCCTGACTGGCAGATGGATGATTTCATTGAAAAGTCAGTTATGCAGTACAGTGAACAGCTCAAAGGTCAGAAAGTATTGCTGGCTTTATCCGGCGGTGTCGATTCTTCAGTTGCGGCCTTGCTGCTGCACAAAGCTATCGGTCATGATCTGATCTGTGTCTTTGTGGACCATGGACTGTTAAGAAAAGATGAAGCTGATTTTATTGAAAAGACCTTCAGGGAAAGATTCGATCTCAATCTGATAAGAGTCGATGCCAAGAAACGTTTTCTCAATAAACTTAAAGGCGTTAAGGATCCTGAAGAAAAACGTAAGATCATCGGAAATGAATTTATCAGAGTCTTTGAAGAAGAAGCTTCGAAAATCAAGGATATCGATTATCTTGCTCAGGGCACCATTTATCCCGATGTGATCGAATCGGGAAAGGGCGATTCGGCGACCATCAAATCCCATCACAATGTCGGAGGACTTCCAAAGAAGATTTCCTTCAAAGAGATCATCGAACCTTTAAGAGAACTTTTCAAGGATGAAGTAAGGCAAGTGGGGATCAGACTGGATCTGCCTGCAGATCTGGTCTACAGACAGCCGTTCCCGGGACCGGGACTGGCGGTGAGGATCATCGGTGAAATAACTGAAGAAAAAATAAAGCTCCTTCAGGAAGCTGATGCGATCTTCAGGAAAGAGGTCATGGATGAAAACATCAATAAACCGCAGCAGTATTTTGCGGTGCTGACTGATCTACGTACCGTGGGTGTCATGGGTGATGAAAGAACTTATGGCTATACACTGGCTTTAAGAGCGGTCTCTACTGATGATTTTATGACTGCTGAGTGGTCAAGGCTTCCATATGAGCTTCTTGAAAGAGTAAGCAACCGCATCACCAATGAAGTGGAAGGAATATCCAGAGTTGTCTACGATATAACTTCTAAACCTCCGGGAACGATCGAGTGGGAGTGAGAAAAATACAGAATCCCGGAGTAAGATCCGGGATTTTTATTACAGGCTTACATCTTGATCAACGGTCTTTATATTGGGTTTTTGTTGTGTAAAACCAACGCTTATTCATAACCTGTTCGCGCAGCAAACCGGTGTTTTATCGTAATGAACGGAAATAAAAAAGCGTAAAATGGTGTTGAACTTTAAAGATTGATTACGTTATCTTAATGGCTCGAAAGCCCGTCGCAAGGGCCTTCGTTATGAGATGAAACAAAACACTTATGAACATCAGCAAAACAATTAAAAAGACAATCCTGTTTCTGCTGCTTTGGCTGATCATCGCGGGATGTACCGGAAAAAAGGACGATGCACCAGCCAGATATCTGCAATACGCCGATATAAGTGCGGAACAGATCGTATCCACGCTTACGCTGGAGCAGAAGGCAACGCAGATGGTTCAGCCGGCATGCTACAACACAAGTCTGAAGGAAATGAAGAAAAACTGTTTCGGCAGCATCCTTTCCCGGAATTTTTACTATGATTTTAAACAGTGGCAGGACTATGTCGACGGATTCCAAAAGATGGCGGTAGACTCCGAGGCGGGCATCCCGTTTGTTTACGGTCAGGACGACGTCCATGGGGTCAATTACGCACTGGATACGGTGATCTTTCCGCACAATATCGGACTGGGCGCCGCCAACGATGAAAAGCTGATGTATGAAATCGGGCAGGCGACCGCCGATGAAGCCAAGCTGTGCCACATGCTCTGGAATTTCGCGCCGTGCGTCGCACAGTCATCCGACCCCCGCTGGGGCAGGACCTATGAAAGCTACGGTTCTGATCTGGAAACGATCAAAAGGCTGAGCACCGCCTATACGAAGGGATTGCAGGACGAAGGAATCATCGCCTGCGCCAAGCATTTCTTTGCGGACGGCAATGTCGCTTACGGAAGCGGTGAAGGAGAGATGCTGATCGACAGGGGCGATGCCGTTTTAAGCGATGAGAAGATCGAGGAGCTTCTATCCGTCTATCAGGCTCAGATCGATGCCGGCGTCAGAACGATCATGATCAGCCATTCCTCCCTGAACGGCATCAAGATGCACGAGAACAAGAAATATATCGACATTCTGAAAAACGACATGGGTTTTGAAGGGTTCATCGTCAGCGACTGGAACTCGGTGCAGAACACATCGGGCGCCTCCTACTATGAACAGGTTGTTTCGGCCGTGAATGCGGGCATCGATATGCTGATGGAAGTTGACCGCTATGAGGAAGCGGCGTCGATCATCGTCAAAGCCGTTCAAAACGGCGATATCGATCAGGAAAGGGTCGATGATGCGGTCAGAAGGATCCTTCAGGTCAAGAAGGATGCGGGGATCATTGCCGATCCGTTCTGCGAAAAGATGAAGACGACTCAGAAAGCGACAGGTTCAGAAGAATACAGGAAGCTTGCAGAAAAAGCCGTCGAAGAAAGCCTGGTACTGATCAAAAACCGCAACAACGTTCTTCCCCTGAAGAAAAACACAAAGGTCTTTATCATGGGTCCGGCCGCGGATGATGATGTCGCGCAATGCGGAGGCTGGACGATGGACTGGAACAGGAGCGATCTTCCCGACATCCCGGGCGTGACCTCGATCAAAGAGGGCTTCCAGAAGAAGGCGCAGACATACGGAATCAGTATTGTCGAAAGTGCAAAGGAGGCGGACGTCATTGTCCTGACGGTTGGGGAAAAAGCCTATGCGGAATGGAACGGAGACGCCAAAGATCTCGATCTGTGCGGCGAATTTTCTCTGCCCGGAAACAGGGAGGAGATCGATGAGGCGAACTCCTGCGGCAAGCCGATCGTGACATGCATCGTTGCCGGCAGAAACGTCTTTATCGCAGATTATATCGATAAGTGGGATGGCGTCGTGATGTGCTATCTGCCCGGCTCCGAAGGCCAGGGCATCGCTGACGTGATCTGCGGAGGAACCGACTTCAAAGGAAGGCTGCCCAGTCCGTGGTATTCCTCAATCAGTCAGATCGGATCAGGAAGCGCCTGGCTGGAAAAGGGCTTTGGCCTGACGTATGAAAACGCAGAGGAAAACTAAATCTTTATGAAGATCAGATATAAAAAAGATGCATAACTAGCCGGTTATGCATCTTTCATATAAGTCGTTTTCTTTCAGCGTTTCGATCAGTACGTCGCCGATA
>JAILBD010000069.1 GCA_024681275.1 Erysipelotrichaceae bacterium | reverse complement strand
GATGTCAGAGAAGGACTGACTTCCATCATATCCTGTGCTGTACCGGAATCGATCCTTCAGTTTGAAGGACAGACGAAAGGAAAACTGGGCACACCTGAGGTCAAGAATGCTGTTGATAATATCGTTTCGGAACAGCTCACGTATTTCCTGCATGAGAACAAAGAAACAGCAACACAGCTGATCAAAAAGATACAGAGAGCCGCCATAGCCCGTGAAGCGGCCCGCAAAGCGAAGGATGAAGCCCGCAGCGGCAAGAAGTCTTCCACGAAGGCGAAAGAGATCCTGAGCGGAAAACTCGCACCGGCGCAGTCCAAGGACTCTTCCAGACTTGAATTATTCCTTGTGGAGGGCGATTCCGCAGGCGGATCCGCTAAGAAATGCCGTGATTCCTCATTCCAGGCGATACTGCCTTTAAGAGGAAAAGTACTGAATACGGAAAGGGCGGCTGTCTCTGAAATCGAAAAGAACGAAGAGCTCAATACGATCATTCACTGTATCGGTGCCGGCGTTGGCCCGCATTTCAACATCGATGATATCCATTATGAGAAGGTCATCATCATGACGGATGCGGATACCGATGGTGCCCATATTCAGGTCCTTTTACTGACCTTCTTTTATCGTTTCATGAGAGAACTGATCGAGACGGGACATGTGTATATCGCCATGCCGCCTCTTTACGGTGTCATGAAAAACAAGCAGCGTGTCTACCTTTATTCTGATGAAGAACTCAATGAATTCAGGAAAGAAATGGGGGAAAAGGCTGAAATACAGAGATACAAGGGACTTGGCGAGATGGATGCCGACCAGCTTTGGGATACGACCATGGATCCCGCTAAAAGGACCCTGATACAGGTCTCGATCGAAGATGCTGCGATCTGCGAAAGAAGAGTCTCTGTGTTGATGGGAAATAACGCAGAGGTCAGAAGAAAGTGGATCGATGATAATATCGATTTCACCTTGGAAGAAGACTACAGAGTGACAAGAAATGGCTAGAAAGAAGAAAGAAGAGATCATAGAAAACTTCCAGAATGAAACATTGGACGATATCATGTCCGATCGTTTTGGCAGTTATTCCAAATACATCATCCAGGAGAGGGCTTTGCCGGATGCCAGAGATGGACTCAAACCGGTCCAGAGAAGGATCCTTTATTCCATGTATATCGATGGCAATACTTTTGACAAGCCACATCGCAAATCCGCAAAAACGGTCGGCTCTGTCATGAGCTCTTTCCATCCGCATGGCGATTCATCGATCTATGAAGCTCTTGTCAGGATGTCGCAGGACTGGAAGATCAATGTTCCTCTGATCGATTTTCATGGGAACAATGGTTCGATCGATGATGATCCACCTGCCGCATACCGTTATACCGAAGCCAGATTGGCAAAAAACGCCAGACTTCTGCTTGACGATATAGATTATGACTGCGTCGCCATGACCAACAACTACGACGACACACACCTGGAACCGACTGTCCTGCCGGCCCGCTATCCGGTACTGCTTGTCAATGGTTCTACCGGTATCGCGTCCGGTTATGCGACGAATATCGCACCGCACAACCTCAACGAAGTCGTCAATGCGGCCATCTATCGTCTTCAGCATCCGGATTGTTCATTGGATGAACTGATGGAATTTGTGAAGGGCCCTGATTTCCCGACCGGTGCTATCGTACAAGGCAAGGATCAGATCCGTGAAGTCTTTGCGACCGGAAAAGGGAAAGTCGTCGTCCGTTCCAAATGTGAGATCGTGGAAGGAAAGACCGGTTCTTCGATCGTGGTCAGCGAGATTCCTTATGAAGTGATCAAATCTTCGCTGGTCAAAAAGATCTCCGATATCTATCTTTCCAAGCAGATCGAAGGCATCGTTGATGTCAGGGATGAATCGGGAAGAGATGGTCTTCGCATCGTCGTCGAATGCAAGAAAGATGCCAACTGTGAACAGATCCTGAATTATCTCTATAAGAATACGGATCTGCAGATCAACTATTCCTACAACTGCATCGCTATCGTCAATCATAAACCGGTGCAGATGTCTCTTGC
>JAILBD010000274.1 GCA_024681275.1 Erysipelotrichaceae bacterium | reverse complement strand
CAGCACCGTATTGTTGATCTTGATCGGTGTAAACAGATTTTTATACTTTTCCATTTCTTTCTCCTACATGTGTGCCGCGATATAATAGCCGTCTTCGCTGGCTGTCCAGACCGTGCCGACTCTGTTGGCATCGCCGATGACATTGGTATCCTGAACGATGCCATAGAAACTGTTGGCCTCATCGATCCGGGACTTCATTCCGACTGCCATAACGACCGTATCCGCTTTGATCAGCCTTTCTTTGCCATCACGGTCGGACACGATCACGCCTTCTTTTGTGATCTCCTTGACATTCGTATACGTATAGACATGAAGATCTTCACATTGCTTCATCTGCAGCTTCAGTGACGCTTTCATGATATCATTCAGATTCCTTAAAATGGTCCTTCTGGCAACGACTGAAACGTTCCTTCCCTTCCTTGCCAGCTCCAGGCCCAGTTCACAGCCGATCGAACCGCCGCCGATGATGACGACATCATGGCCGATCTGATCCATCTGCCTATAAGCTTCTATGCAATCAAGGACCTTTTCATCCTCTTTGCCCCTGACATCCAGGATCACCGGATCGGCTCCCAAAGCCAGGATCAGAGCGTCAGGCTTGTCCTTCTCAAACATTTCCGGCGTGGCGGCAGTATTCAGATGAACTGTGACAGCGGACTTCCTGATCTGGGTGATCAGATGATCCTTGTATCGCTTCAGGTCCTGTTTCATCTCATCGTATTCAGCGCAAAGCAGCTGACCACCTAGCACGCTTTCCTTCTCATAAAGATGAACTTCATGACCTCTTTCATCGGCTGTCAGAGCTGCCTTCATTCCGGCCGGCCCGCCGCCGATGATGACGACCTTTTTTCTGACTGCAGCTTTTTCAAGTTTATTCGGTACCCTGTCCTCATGCAGATAACGCGGATTGACTGAGCAGCAAGGGACCGTATTGAGTCCTGTATGCGCCTTCAGCTCTTCCTTCGTATGATACTGATACGGATTGTAGCAGTTCATGCAGCGGATGCAAGGTGTGATGTCTTCACTCCTTGACTCCCAGGCCTTTTTGACCCACCAGGGATCAGCGATGAGTTGCCTGCCGATGACGACCGCATCCGCATAGCCACCCTCCAGAACGCTTTCCGCCTCTTCAGGAGTCATGATGCCACCGACGACGGCGACCGGGATATGAAGGGCATCCTTGACTTTCCTGGACAGTTCGATATTGATCAGATGCGGAAGATAGGCCGTTGAAGACATGTATGACTTGGTATTCACATCGACTTCGACACCGCAGGAAATATGGGCCATATCGATCTTGTCTTCGATCGTCTGAAGGAAAGCGATGACCTCATCAATCGGCATGCCCCCATCCAGATGCTCATCACCGCTGATGCGCATATCCAGCATATAGTCAGGACCGACGGCTTCTCTCACTTTATCGACGATCATCCTTGGAAACCTGATCCTGTTCTCCAGCGGACCGCCATATCCGTCTGTCCGCTTGTTGAAATACGGAGAAAGGAACTGTGCAGGCAGCCAGCCATGGGCGAAATGCAGCAGCACGGAATCAAAACCGTATTCCTTGGCATCCAGAGCTGATCTGGCAAACTTGTTTGCGATATCTTCCATCATCGCCTCGTCCATCGCTCTGACCTGCGTCCCGTCTTCCCTGACGAACGAAACAGGGCCGATCGCATAGTCACCTTTTTCAACCATCGCGAACTGGCCGCAGTGGCAGAGTTCAAACTCCGCCTTCGCACCGGCCTGACGCATGACGGACACCTGTTCTCTGACCTTGGCAGCCGTGAACAGATCCGCAAAACAGTAGGGACCGGGAGACAGCCTCATACGGGGATCGTCGACGGATCCGGAAGTGCCCCGGATGATCATTCCGATCCCGCTTAACGATTTATCGGTGTTGGAACCCAAGGGAGCTGAGATGATCCTGTTTTTGAGAACGACATGATTGACCTTCAGAGGCTCAAACAGTCTGGGATACTTCTCATGCATGTCAGTTCATCCCCCACCACAGCATCTTATGATCCTTCATGACATTCAGACCGTAATTCACAACAAAACCGATGACAGCCGCGATCAGGATCTTCTTCCTGAGTTCGGGATATCTCTTTCCCGCAAGAAAATACAGGAGGATACCGGCGATCGGCACCCAGAAACTGATCACCAGCATCAGCACGATCATCACCTTTTCAAATCTGTTGTTTTCCATTTTTTCTCCCTTCAGATACCGATAATAATAATCAGTAAGCCCGGAGACTTACTGATTATTCAATACACATTTTATTCGGGCTCTTATTCTGCTTCTTTTTCTTCAGCTAAAGCTTCTCTGTCCATCAGCTTGACGAACGGATACCAGATAGCAAGGTCGATCGCGATCTCGATGACCTGAGCGATGATCGCTGCAACAGGAGTGGAGCTACCCAGGATCATGTTCATGATCGGCGGTACAGTCCAGTGTACGATCGTACCTGTGAATCGGCCGACGACACCCAATGCGATCAGCGTGTAAGCATAGATCTGGTTGAATATGACCACCAGCATGAACGGAATGAACGCAGTCGCATTCAGCATGATCGGAAGACCGAAGAGGATAGGCTCACCGATACCGAAGAGGCCTGGTACGACAGCGATCCTGGCAACACCTTGATATCTCTTGGATCTTGCGAAGAGCAGGAAGGCGAGCGTAGCTGACAGACAGCTTCCGCCGGCACCGATCAGAGAGAGGTTAGTGAATCCGTAAGGCGCGATGTTCGGAAGAGGCAGACCTGCCTGCCATGCAGCGAGATTTTCAGCTGCAGCAGCCATTCTGACCGGTTCAACGATACCGATGACAGTATTGGCATGCAGGCCCAGGAACATGCATAATGTAGCAGCAGCTTCCGTCAGAGTCTGACCGATCAGTGAGAGACCGACTCTCTGGAACGGGATCTGCAGGATGTTGTAGATGACAGCGTGGACACAGCCGACTTCAGTCTGTGCAACGAGATATTCAATGATCGCAAACGGGACCAGGATGACGACAGCCGGAACCAGTACTGCGAAACCGTCTTCGACGAACTTCGGAACACCGGCAGGCATCCTGATATACAGTTTCTTGTCAAGGATGAACTTGGCAACTCTGACGACGATGAACGTGACCAGAACGACTGAGACGATACCCTTGTGACCGAGCCACTCACTGTTGACTGCCGTATAGAGCTGGCTTGGTGTCAGCAGGAAGTATGCAGCGACAGTCAACGGGATCATCGCCACGGATTGCTTCATTCCCAGCCTGTTTGCATACAGGTAAGGAAGGACGATCAGGATGTAGAAACCAAAGAGGCTCAGAGTCAGAGACTGAATGGTCATACATACCATGGAGATCATCGGATGAGCTCCGACGAAAGCCTGCCAGCCGCCTACATCCAGGAAGGCAAGCAGACAAGCGAACGAACCGATGATAACGATCGGCAGGTTGATCTGCATCGCCTGTGACAGTGCCGAGATCAGATGGAAGTCCTGCATCCTGCCCGCGATCGGCGTCAGGACATCGGACAGCTTGTTGATAAACTCTTCAATTTTTCTGTTATTTGTCTTTTCCATAAATTTCCCCTTTCGTATTTATGTTTTATTTTTCTTCCAACAGTTTCAATGCCTGGTCAAGCAGAGCCTCACCATTCATCCTTCCGTAATCTGCCGGTGCCATGGAATCCATCGGAACACCCTTGTCTGCATAGGCATCCTTGAACTTCTTCAGTCTGAAACGGACCTGCGGACCCAGCAGAATGACATCGGCCGTATCGATGACATTGCCGATCTCAGTCGTGGAATACGCGTTGCACACCGCTTCGATGCCTCTTTTTTCAGCGGCCTGAACGATCTTTTCGGCGACCATCGAAGTACTTGCACCGTATTCACAAAGCAAAACGATATTAAGCATTCTTTACTCCCCTTTCATAAAGTTTTATGATCCTCTCCGCGAAATCGATCGACATCTCGGCATTGGAAAGGTGATTGGACGCATGCACGATCAGCAGTGTCACCTCCACGCCCTCTGTCACATCGATATGCAGTATATCGGTATGTGCCTGATGGCCTTCGACAAGAGCCTTCCTGGCCTCTTCCAGAGAAGCCCACGCGGCGCTGAGATCTCCTTCCTCAGCCTCCTCCATCGCCTGGAAAGCGAAGCTCTTGGCACTCCCGGCACTGGCAATAACAGACACGATCTTCTCTTCATCTACTTTTCTCATATCGCCTGTTCCTCCTTTATACACTTTCATTCTATGGTTCTCTTCCATGACAAAAAAGCCAGATTTTTGTCACACCCCCTGACAATAATCTGGAAAGAAGAAACGATGCTTTATATCTATAATAAAGATGTGAAAAAAGGCGACGACAGGAACAGGCTGCTCCTGATCCTGAAACAGAACAACGACTGGCTCACAGCCAAAGAACTGGCAAAACTGACAGACTCATCTGTCAGACATGTCCGTTATTTGATCTCCTCGATCAACAAAGAAGGAGAGATCATCCTTTCCTCTGACAGAGGATATCATTACAATCCGGACAGCACAGTGTCGAACATCAGTGAAGACATCCCGGCCAACGCCACCGAAAGACAGCAGTACATCATAGAAAACACCGTCATCAGGAACAAACAGCTCGATATCGATGAGACAATCGATTTCCTGTGTATCTCGGAAGCGACATTCAAAACGGAACTCAACGAGATCCGCAAAGATCTGTCCACCTACAAGATCTACCTGAAGACCAAGAACGGCAAACTCTACGCGGTAGCCAATGATGCGGACAGGGCAGCCTTTTCCATGTCGGTGATCAGAGACGAACTGAAGAACAATTCCTTTTCCCTGGAAAACATCCAGCGCTTCTTCACCAGGGTCGAACTGAGTGACATCCGCCAGATCGTCACCGGTGTGCTGGCAAGACATCAGTACTATCTCGATGAATACTCGCTCATGACTTACACGATCCATCTGGGTCTCTGTGTTGAAAACCACAAGGTCGGAGACGGCGACACGAGCCGTTACTATAAAGATCTGATCGAAGAAAACAGCGATGACGTCATCATCAGGATCATCACCGAAGTCTTTGAAGAATTATCCAAATACTATCAGCCGACATTCTTCACAAAAGAAGACATTTTCGAAGCATCCATGCTGATGACGACGCGCATCATCAACAAGATCGCAGCCGATGAAAAAGAAGGGCTCGACGCCATCGTCGGCAAAGACATGGCCGAAATGATCCTGAGGATCATCAAAGATGTCGACCGTGTCTATTCGATCGACCTGAGCTCAGAAAAATTCCTTTATCGCTTCGCCATACACATCAAGAACGCCATCATAAGGGCAAAGACCAACGTCCCGATCTCGGAAGGCCAGTTCTCTGACCTCCAGCAGGGCTATCCCTTCATGTATCTGGTCGCCCGCTATATCGCCTACAAGATCAATGAAGAGACCGGCGTCGTCCTGAGTGACAACGAACTCTCCTACATCGTCCTGCACATCGGTGCCATCATCGAAGAAGCGGAGATGCAGAAAGCCAAGATGAGCTGCATCGTCCTGGCGCCTGACTATCATGTCATAGGCAAGAACCTCTGTCAGAAGATCACCCGCTCACTGGGAGACATCCTTATCATTTCCCAGTTGATCACCGACTTTGATAAGCTCAAAAACAGCCTCAGCGGCATCGATCTGATCCTGTCGACCTACGAGATCGACTTTGACCGGCTTCCGGTCCTCAATGTCAGACCATTCCCGAATGCGAACGATCTTGAGGAACTCAGGTCAGCTGTCTTCAAACAGAGAGAACTATCCGACCGCAACATCTTCCTGAATAAAATCTCTCAGTTCACCGAACCGGACCTCTTCTATATCGATACCGGATTCAAAGACTATATCGAAACGATCGACACCCTCTGTGAAGATCTGTATCAAAAAGGTCTGGTCCAGAAAGACTTCAGGGATGAACTCATCGCACATGAACAGATCGCCTATTCTTCCTATAACAATATCGCGATCGCCCATTCCCTGAACAACAAAGACATCTCTTCATTCATTGCCTTCGACATCAACAAGACACCGATCAGATGGGGCGACAATCTTGTCGACCTGGTCCTCATCGTATCCCTGAAAGAAGAAGACCGCAAAGAATTCAAAGAGATCTTCCAGTTCTTTGCCAACGCCATCGGCAATGAAACGCTCGTCAAAGACCTGCATAAAGTCAACAGCTACGAAGAATTCATGCAGGTGATATACAAATACAATTAACTATGAAATACATACTGATACTCTCATTATTCCTGTCGCTTGCAATGTTCTATCTCGGCCTGACTCAGCATATCTCCTATGCCATCTTTTTTGCGATCGTGCTCCTGCTTACAACAGTCAAGTTCCTCTTGGACATCCTTTACGGGAGAAAAAACGATGACCGATAATTTTGGTTTTGATCACAAAAATACAGATGATCTGACATACTTCCCCAAAAGATGGGACAACGATCAGGACGGACACGCAAGGCTTTATTGCATCGACTCGATCGCGACCTTTCACATGGAAGGTGATGAAAAGATCTTCAACATGTTCCGGCACATGAACACAGATGCGGTCCGTTTCGCCGGCATCATCAATCCCGGAACAGGACCATTGTCATTTCATACGCCTCTTCATAATGATGACCTGGCACAGAAAACAGATCACATCATCTCATATCGGAAGCTTTCCGAAAAACCATTATGTTACGGATACTCCTGTGAAGATCCATATCTTGACTACAGGTTCTATGAAGATCACATCGAATGGAAAGAAGGAAAAAACGGAGAGATCCTGAATGTCCGCCTCGATCCATTTCCATATGCTTTCTTCATTCACAGATGTGAACAGTTTCCCGTCTCCACTTTCTATTCCCACCCCCACTTCCTGAGTGGCACATACATGGGGAAGAAGATCATCGGCATCGGTGATGATGACCGTCAATACATCCCCAATGATCACAAAGGCAAAGATCAGCAGGAACAAGACTACCAGAAGACGACAGAATATCTGACCGCAAACTGTACAGGCATCAGGGAAGATGGAAGAAGAGAAGTCGCTTTCTTTAACGGCGCACTCGGACACATGTGCGGCGGATACTGGCTGGAAGGAGAAGACCCGGTCGTATCAGATAACGTCAGGCTCATCGGCGAATGGCAGCATCTTCCATACATGAACGACGGGACCTGTATCATGACCGA
>JAILBD010000267.1 GCA_024681275.1 Erysipelotrichaceae bacterium | reverse complement strand
ACTTTCCGCTCTTCCGGATCGTCCGGAAGCCTGCATCAGCAGATCAAAGGTCATCTTTGCGGAATTGTAGTCCTGGTGCATCAGACCGGCATCCGCATTCAGGATACCAACAAGTGTCACATCCGGATAATCAAGGCCTTTGGCGATCATCTGCGTGCCGATCAGGATATCGATCTCATGTCTTTCAAAACGCTTCAGTATCGCTTCATGAGCGCCTTTTCTTGTTACGGAATCCCTGTCCATCCTTTCGATCTTTGCTTCAGGAAAGAGAGCTTCCAGGTCTTCTTCGACCTTTTTTGTTCCGAAACCATAGAACAAGAGTGTCTTGTTCCCGCATTTCGGACAGCGATCTGGCATCTTATAGACTCTTCCACACTGATGACATTTCAGCAGTTTTTCGTCTTTATGGTAATTCAATGGTGTATCGCAGTCTGAACACATGAGGACAGATGAACACTCCGAACACTTCACGATCGGTGAATAGCCCCTTCTGTTGAGAAGGATGATGGCTTGTTTCTTTTCATTCAGGCATTTTTCAAGTTCCGACTTCAAAGGCTTTGAGATGATGTAGGACTCTCTTTTTTTCAACTGCTCGTTAAGATCGATGAATTCGATCTTAGGGAAAGAAAGATTGATCCTGTTTTTCAGCTCCAGAAGCTGATAATCCCCTTTCAGAGCGTGCGTATAGGAATCAAGCGAAGGGGTTGCTGAAGCAAGAAGGACTTTTGCCTTATGCGAGATCGCCCTTCTAAATGCCACATTGCGTACGTGATAACAAGGCACATTATCTTGTTTATAGGAATGATCGTGCTCCTCATCGACGATAATCAGTCCCAGGTCATGGAAAGGCAGGAAAATGGAACTTCTGGTCCCTACTACGATCTTCACTTCTCCTTCTTTGACTCTCTTGTATTGTTCGTATCGCTCCTGATCAGAAAGTTCTGAATGATAAAAGATGACATCATTGAACCGTTCCTTCACTCTTTCGATCATCTGCGGTGTCAATGAGATCTCAGGAACCAGGATCAGGACTTCCTTGTTCAAAGACAGATAATGTCTGGCCAGATGCAGATAGACTTCCGTTTTACCGGAACCTGTGACGCCAAACAGCAAAGAGACCATCTTATCTGTGCCGATCACACTGTCGTAGGCGTTTTTCTGTTCTTGAGTCAGTTCTTTGAATGCGGTCTGATCGATCTCTTTGTTTTCAAATTCAGCTTCCTCATAGTACTCTTCGATCGCCTTCATATCCAGAAGCTTACGTATGATCGAGACAGAGATCTTTCTCGCATCCGCTGCAAGCATCCCGTCATATATCTGATCAAGAACTTCCTCTTGTTTCTTCGTTAAATCATAAACATCGTTTATTTTTCTGATCTTTCTGACAGTCTTCGGTCCCTTCTGTTCCATAGACGTCTTCAGAGTCTTCGGCAGCATCGAATTGAGACACGAGATCAATGGAGAGATCGTCGTTTTTGATAGCCAGAATGCCAACTCAAAAAGTTCATCAGAGATGACCGGTTCATCATCTATGAGGTCTATGATAGGCTGCATCTCATATCCAGCCTCTTTATTCAATTGATCCACATTTTTATCTGTATAGGTGCATCCGGATACGATGCCGTAATTGATCGCTTTATGAAAAAGAACTTTTACCCTGCAGTATTTCCGGATCGGCATATCACTGCGATACGTAAAAGGCCTGTTCACGTTCAGACTTGCATTCGTGACATATACTTCTATCAGATACATGCCTATATTATAACAAAAGGAGCTAACCGATAGCTCCTTCCATATTGATCTTTAAAAGTTGATTCAGTTCGACAGCGTACTCCATCGGCAGTTCCCTCGTGAACGGTTCGATGAATCCGAGAATGATCATCTGCGTCGCATCTTCTCTGGATAGTCCTCTCGACATCAGATAGAAGAGCTGTTCCTCAGAGATCTTCGAAACCGTCGCCTCATGTTCGATCGTAGACGTATTGTTGGAGATGATGTTCGTCGGGATCGTATCCGATGAAGAAAGATCATCAAGGATCAAAGTATCGCACTCCACTTTGGCTTTGCAGTGATCGGCATTTTTAGACATTGAGATCAGTCCTCTGTAGTTGACTTTCCCGCCTGTCCTCGCCAGAGATTTGGAGATGATCGTCGAAGATGTGTGAGGTGCAAGATGGATCATTTTTGCACCCGCATCCTGGATCTGTGTCCTGGAACCGACTGCGATCGAGATGCAGACTCCTTTTGCGTTCTCCCCTGCCAGGATGCAGGCAGGATACTTCATATTGATATGGGAACCGATATTTCCATCGATCCACTCCATGACACCGTTTTCTTCCACGAGCGTTCGTTTCGTGACCAGATTGAGGATATTTGCAGACCAGTTCTGAACAGTCGAATATCGGCATTTCGCATCCTTCTTCACAAAGATCTCAACGACCGCCGCATGCAATGAGTCATTCGAATACTTAGGAGCTGTGCAGCCTTCCACATAATGCAGGTCCGCTCCTTCATCGCAAATGATCAGAGTCCTTTCAAACTGACCCATCTGGTCGGAATTGATTCGGAAATAAGACTGAAGCGGTTTTTCCAGTGTCACGCCTTTAGGAACGTAGATGAACGATCCGCCGGACCAGACGGCAGTGTTGAGTGCCGCAAACTTGTTGTCCGCATAGGAGACGACTTTTCCGAAATACTCCTTGAACAGTTCCGGACATTTCTTCAATGCCGTATCCGTATCATAAAAGATGACACCTTTCGATTCCACTTCCTCGAGCATGTTGTGGTAAACGACTTCCGATTCATATTGCGTCGAAACACCGGCAAGGAACTTTCTTTCCGACTCAGGGATCTTCAGTTTCTCAAAAGTGTTTTTGATCGTTTCCGGAACATCTTCCCAGCTCTTTTCCACTCTTTCTGATGGTTTCTTATAATATGTGAAATCATTGAAATCGATCTGGCTCAGATCAGGACCCCATTTTGGCAAAGGAAACTCCAGGAATTTGTGATATGCCTTCAGCCTGATCTCCAGCATCCATTCTGGTTCATTTTTTGCCGCCGAGATCTCTCTGATGACTTCTTCACTAAGACCTTTTCCGGTGTTGAATATCGTGACATCCTGGTCCTTGAAATCATATTTATAGTCATCCTGTGACTGCAGGATATCTTTATTTGTCGTATTCATTGATAAGATCCTCTATCGCGTGAATACCGATGGTCCCGCATTTGATCCGGTTAGCCTGCTGATAAAGCGTATCAAAAGCATTTGCTTCATCGAGCTTATCTTCATCAAAAGGCCTTTCATCGATCATATTGTAATATTCATTGATGATCTGTCTGGCTTCAGAAAAAGTCTTATCCGTCACCAGATCACACATGATGTCGGTCGAAGACGTACAGATCGTACAACCGACGCCATCGAACTTGACATCTTTGATGATGCCATCTTCTGCCAGCATGAAAACGGTGATATCGTCGATACAGGATTCTGACGCATTATGGATCGATCTGTATCTTTCGTCATCGATCGTCTTCTTGTTGTTCGGATTATTGTAGTGATCCAGCATGATCTCTCTTTTGATCTGTTT
>JAILBD010000259.1 GCA_024681275.1 Erysipelotrichaceae bacterium | reverse complement strand
TTGGAATCCTTCACTTCCCCTCCGTAGTAGTAACCCATCGTGCCGATATAACCGCACTTTTCAAAGCGGGCGATGATCGATCTGATGATCCAGGCGATCGTCGTCTTGCCATTGGTGCCGGTGATGCCGATCACATTCATCTTTGACAGAGGATCCCCGTAGAAGTTCCTGCAGAAACTGATATAGGCGCTGTTGGCATCAGAAACTCTGATGTACAGGACATCATCATGTTTCTTCTCTATCTCATCAGTATAAACGATGCATCTGGCACCGTTTGCGATCGCCATCTCAATGAAATCATGACCGTCATTGATCTTTCCTTTCATCGCAAAAAAGATCGAATCAGGCAGATCCTTTCTGGAATCGAACATGATCGCTTTGATATCGAGATCGCTTCCTGTCTCAAACACTTCATCTATTCTCATTCAGTACCCCTCTTAAAACTGCAAAATATGCAGCCCTATTTCGGACTGCATATCGAAACTCTCTTAGTAAAATAATCTTCATCCATGATCAGATATGAGATCCTGATCGTATTCTGGACCGAGTTGTTGATACGGCTGATATAGCTGTCATCCACCTGATCGACCGGATCATTCGGTGTAAATTTCTCAGTCGTCGCATCATAGCTGCCGCGGACATTGATCCAGTTGCCATTAGCAAGGATGACTGTCTTTTCGCCATCGTAGATATCAGATCCCATGTAGAGACGAGGATCGTAATTCAGATCAAAAAGATTGGCGATCGTCGGAACATGATCCAGAGTCGAACAGTAATTCTGATTGACTTCCGGACCGGTCGTCGGATTGTATATGATGAACGGTGAACGATAGATGCCGTTCTCGCCGGATCTCTTCGGATCCAGGGAGGCTCTCGTGATCTCCATCAGCTTGTCATAGTCCATCCAGTATGGCCGATGATCCGGATAGATGCACAGGACCGTCGTATCAGCGATCCCCTTCTGTTCCAGATAGTCAAGAAGGTTCTTCAGACCATTATCGAAGTCCATACACTTGGACATGTAACGTTTGAATTTGATATCCCAATCCGGATGGACCTCACTGATACGATCGAGATAGTAATCGCCCCAGTAAGAAGACTCATCATATGGGAAATGCATGACAGAAGTGATGATGTTGCATAAGAACTTACCGCTTCCTTCGTCGATATGCTTGATTGCCTGATCGATCAGCATCGCATCAGACTGCCAGCCGTTGGTGTGCTGGATGCTCTTATCCTGCCAGATATCATCGATATCATAGTAATCATCAAAGCCGACTGCCGGCAGGATCTCATTGCGCTCATAGAATTCATCACGCCAGTTGTGCAAGGCGAAAGTCCTGTATCCGGCATTCTTGAACAGCTGAGGAAGCGCCTCAGGGTATTCGATACCTGCGATATAGTTAGGCGTACAGACATTGACATATGGGAACAGAGACAGGTAAGAGACCAGTTCCGATTCTCCTGTCGCACATGAGTACAAAGGAGTATGATGGTTGGCAAAAGAGAAGCCCTGCGTATACATCTTATACAAAGTCGGCGTAAGATCCTTGTCGATCATCAGATAATCACCGGCTTCGACCATGAAATAGATGAAATTATAACCCTCAAAGATGCCTATCTTATCATTAGGCTGCGTGACAGCCTTTGACATCAGATACTTGTCGATCGTCTGCATATTGCTGTTTTCTTCAGAGGCAGCAATGTTCTTCCACTCGGTGTCGTTAATCACCCGGATCCTCTCAGGCTCTTCGATCACTTCAGATGGTTCCTCCTCCTCTTCGATGATCTCAATGCTTTCGGGAACTTTATAAGCCAATGCGCTCAGATCACGGAAGAAAAAGTGTTCGATACCGTACTTATCGATGATGACTGTCTTATTGGAAAATGTTCCATATGTCTTCAGGATCGAATTGACACCCGAACCAAGATCCATGCATGCCACAAGCAAAAGGAATGACAGGATGCAAAAGATCGCAGGCAGCTGGAAAGGGCCTTTTCTGTTGAACTTCACGAACCTGTGCAGCAGAAGATAGACGACGATGCCTGAAAAACACAGATAGTAGGCAGGTCTGGCTGAAGCAACGAAGATCGGCACATACTGGGCAATGCGAAGTGCACCGTCTCCGACTGTTCCGAATGAATAGAAGTCATTCATCGAGTTCTTAAAGATCAGTTCAACAAAGCTGTAGGCACTGAACCAGAACATCAGGATGATACCGAATATATAGTAGATCTTTTCCGACTTGAACGGTCTGCAGACCAGACTGACGAAAAAGGACAGGAAACTGACAAAAAGGAATATCCTCAGCAGAGAGAAAAGATCGATGCCCTTGAACTGGACAAAATGAAAAATGATCTCCAGCAGGAACATCGGTATGAACAGATATAAA
>JAILBD010000260.1 GCA_024681275.1 Erysipelotrichaceae bacterium | reverse complement strand
CTGAGTGATCAGTTCTTCCTGTCTCATGATGAAATCTCCTTGTCATCTTTATTATATCCCATAGAGGTTTGGCCTCTTTCTCACTGTGCTAGAATAAAAACAGAAAAGAGAAGAGCAAATGCGTATTGATCCAAGATTCAGAAACATTCAGAATTTCCGTGATCTGGGCGGTCTGGAGACCAAAGACGGAAGAAAAGTCAGGAAGGGCCTCGTTTACAGGGGAGCGGGCCTGGCGTATTTTGATGAGGAGGAACTCAAGGAGTTTGAAAAACTGCATGTGAAGACGATCATGGACCTTCGCAGCGCCCAGGAGATCCGGATGCTTCCGGACCCCTATGTCAAAGGTGCTGAACGGATCGAACACAGCGGCTTGAGCGTGGAAGGATCGGAGGATATCGACTGGTCGCCGGATGGCATGCGCAAGATCGGGGGCGAGGCCATGGAACAGCTGGAGAAGATCAGCGGCTATTACCGGTCCATCGCTTTTGACAACGTGGCATACAAGATCTTGATGCGTCAGATCGAGGAAGGACGGCTCCCGATCTATTTCCATTGCGCGACCGGAAAAGACAGGACAGGTGTCGCGGCGATGATCATCCTCATGGCTCTGGGAGTCAAGGAAGAGGAGATCAGGAAGGACTATCTTGTCAGCAATGTCTTCCGCAAGGAAGCGCTGGAAGAGAGCCTGGCGACTGTTTCAGGCCTGTCTCAGGAACATCCCGAGATCGCCAGGCTGATCACGATCATGGATGGCGTGCTGGAAGAGACTTTTGATACCGTCATCACCTCCATCAGGGAAAAATACCGTGATTTTGATGCGTATCTGTCGTGTGAATATGGCCTTGATGAGCAGAAATTGATGCTTTTGCGAAACAGATATCTGGATTGAAAAACCGGGGAGGAAAAACGGTCGATGGGATCGTTTTTTCATATAATAGGGCTTTAGAATACGATGTGTTTGGATTATAATGAGAATGTAAATCTTTTTGATTTATAGGAAAAAGGAGAGAAAAAATGAAAAAACTGTTAAAAGTAATTTCTTTGGCTCTCGTTGCTATGATGCTTGTCGCTTGTTCAGGCGGCAAAGGCGGCAACGAGGGTGGAAACGAATCAGCTGGTCCGGCGGAAGTCATGATCTGGCACACTCTGACTGACCACGATGAAGAAATGCTCCAGCAGATCGTTGATGCATTCAACGCTGAACATGAGGGTGAATACCATGTCACTCAGGAAACTCAGCCTCTTGATGGTTTCAACGCAAAGGTCTATGAAGCTGTCACCAATGGCGTCGGTCCGAACCTTGTCTGGTTATTCCCGAGCACAGCTCAGGATTACATCGATGCTGGTCTGGCTCTGGATTACTCCAAGTATTTCACAGATGCTGACTACAAGGATCGTGTAGCTCCGGGTGTCTATGCTGCTTCGACTGACTATGCAGACGGCGGTTTACATGCGGCTGTATGCACACTGACAGGCCCGATCATGTTCTACAACAAGGAACTGCTGGAAAAGTACAACCTGGAAGTTCCGCAGACTTGGGATGACCTCTACAATGCGTGCAAGACGGTCGTTGATGGCGAAAAGGCTGAAGGCAAGACCATCATGGGCTTTGGACCGGATGATGATGTCACATTGAGCGTTATCGTTATGGAACAGCTCGGTTTGAGCTACATCGCTGATGACAACACTGTTCCGAACTGGACAAACGAAAAATTCATCAACTGGCTCAACTGGTGGAAAGAAGCTGAAGACGGCGGTTACTTCATGCTGAAGGATCCTGAGGGATACCATTCTGGTCCGTTCGGCAACCAGCAGTATTTCTCATACATGGGCTCATCTGCAGGTATGAACTACATCACACCTAATGGTTTCACGATCGTAACTGGTCCGACTCCGCAGGTCGCAGGTGGCAAGACTTATACCGAGATCACGACCCGTGCTATGGTCGGTTTCACAAAGGACGAGGCACAGGATGCCGGTGCAGCTGAATTCGTCAAGTTCTTTACGAAGGCTGAAAACAACCTGCCATTCTGCCAGAAGTATTCTGCTTCTACACCGTTCTCCGATGTTGCAGAATCAGCTGATTACAAAGCATACTTCGATGCTTCTATCGCTCAGCAGGCTTTCACAGAGCTCCTTTCAGTCTCTGGTACCCGTAAGTCTGTCAAGGGCAGCGGCAGTGCTGACCAGGCTCTGAAGGCTGCGGTCGAAGGTATCATCATCGATGGTGCTGATCCGGCTGAAGCATTGGCAACGGCTCAGGCAACTGCAAACGCAGCTTTAGCTGACTAATTTAAACAAGGATTTTAAGGATGAGAAACAAGCTCTTTGTCTTCATGTTGGATGCGTTATGTTCATCTGATCTTGATCAGATGAAAGAACTGTCCGCTTTCAGATGGATGTTTGAAAAAGGTTCGTATATCAGACATGTTGAACCGATCTATCCGAGCTTCACTTATCCTTGTCATTGTACGATCATTACAGGGAACACCGTGAAACATCACGGTGTTCCTCATAATGCGATCCTGGAGGTCGAGAATCCAAACGCTCCATGGTTTAACCAACGTGCAGATGTAAAATGTCCAACGATCTTCGATTATGCGAAAGAAGCTGGTTATTTTACATGTTCACTCAGTTGGCCGGTGTCGGGTAAAGCCGATATCGATCTGAATATGCCGATGATCGTCCCGCCGGGATATATGGGAGATCATCCGGAGCAGTTCCTTGTCGATAATGCATCAAAGGAGCTGATGGACAGGTATTTCTGGAAATACGGACGCTATCTGATGGGCAAGGACAGAAGCCTCGATCTTTTTACGATGGCGCTGGCACCGGATATCATCCGCGATTATCATCAGCCTGATGTGATGTTCGTGAAGATGTGCGATCTGGATACGGCTAGACACGTTCATGGAGTCTATTCGCAGGAAGCGAAGGAACAGCTGCGCAAACACAATTATGAATTCAGCGTCTTGTTGGACAGCATCCGAAGATACGGCGATTTTGAACATACGAATTTTGTGATCATGGGCGACCATGGCCAGCAGGATATCACGAAGAATATGAATGTCAACATCCTTCTGCGTGATGCCGGTTTTATCCGCTGCGACGAGAACGGGAAACTGGTCGATTACGATGCCTATTGCCACTCGGTTTCAATGTCTGCCTGGATCGTGCTGAAGCATCCGGAAGATGAAGCGATGCGGGCAAAGGTCTATGATTTCCTGAAGTCATTGAGAGATGATCCGGCTTACAATATTGGATATCTGTATACCAAAGAAGAAGCGGATGAACTGTTCGGATTGACGGGACCTCTGGATTTTGTCATTGAAGGAAAGGAACCGATGTCTTTCTCAAGCACACTGGAAGGCCGGGATGCCTTTGAAAAATATCTGCAGCCGGGTCAGCATTCATCTGTCGCTTCCCACGGCTATCTGCCGTGGCGCGATGAGACTTCGACTTTCATTGCGGTCGGTCCGGATGTGGCAGAGAATGTCGTGATCGAGAGGTCCAGCATGCTGAACGAAGCACCGACGATGGCGGCGATGCTGGGACTCGAGATGAAAGATATCGACGGTGTTGTTATCAAAGAGCTCATCAAACTATAATCAATTGTTTTTTATAAAGGAGGAAAACAATGAAAATACGCCTGGAGAATATCGTCAAACGATTTGACGATAATACAGCAGTAAACGACTTTTCTGCTGTGATCGAATCGGGAGAACTGGTAACGCTTCTGGGTCCTTCCGGCTGTGGTAAGAGTACGATGCTGAACATGCTGTCAGGAATTCTTTACCCGACGGAAGGAAGGATCTATTTCGATGATGATGACGTTACTTTCGTTTCTCCGGAGAAGAGAGGTATCGGTCTGGTCTTCCAGAACTATGCTTTGTATCCGCATATGACAGTTCTGGAAAACATCTGCTTCCCTCTTGAGATCAAGAAAGTGCCAAAGGCCGAGAGGATCGAAAAGGCTAAGAAGATGGCGCAGCTGGTCCATGTCGACGGCATGCTGAACAGAAAACCTGGTCAGCTTTCCGGCGGTCAGCAGCAGCGTGTTGCGATCGCCAGAGCCCTTGTTAAGGAACCTCGTCTTTTACTGCTCGATGAACCTCTGTCCAACCTCGATGCAAGATTGAGGATCGAGATGAGAGAAGAGATCCGGCGTATTCAACTTGAGACCGGCGTCACAACGATCTTCGTCACACACGACCAGGAAGAGGCAATGTCCATTTCCGACCACATCATCCTGATGAAACTCGGTGTTCTGCAGCAGTATGATAAACCGCAATATCTTTATGATCAGCCGGCCAACTGTTTCGTTGCCGACTTCCTGGGGAATCCGCCGATCAACAAGATCGAGGGCGTCGTCAGAGATGGCAAGGTCCTTTTGGGCGATGAAGAGGTCGATTCCCAGGTCAGAGTCGAGAACGTTCCTGACGGAACGAGAGTCTTCCTGTCATTCAGAGCTGAGAGTGTCATCCTTGACAACACATCTCCTTTGAAGGCGAAAGTCGTGATGACTTCTGTCATGGGCAAGGAGATCATCACCTCCTTCATCCTTGGTGGCAAGGAAGTCCGTGGTTATATGAACTCTGATGCCGAACTGAACAGAGACCAGGAGATCGGTATCCGCTTCAAAAAGAGCGGTGTCTTCGTATTTGACTTCGAAAGCGGAGAACGTTACTTATGATAAAGAGACCTTTTTTCGAAAGGATCAAGCCTCTTCTTTATCTGCTGCCATTCATCGTCTCGGTAACGCTTTTCACACTTTATCCGATCGTGAACGTTATCAGGATGTCTTTCCTGGAAGGATATAAATATCTGACCGGTGATTTCAATGGCATCGGATTGGAGAATTACCGGAAAGTAATGGCAGATCCATATTTCCGGCAGGCTTTATCCAACACGTTCCGTTATGTTATTCTTGTTGTTCCGATCTCGACGGTGATCGCGATCGTACTGGCGACTCTTCTGAATCAGAAGATCAAATTCCAGTCGTTCTTTCAGACGGCTTACTTCCTGCCGATGGTCACATCATCGCTGGCAGTCGGTCTTTCCTGGAGATTCATGTTCAACGACAAGTACGGCATCATCAACTATGTCTTAAGTCTTTTCGGGAATGAAGCGATCAGCTTCTTAGGCAAGTCTGCCGGCAACTTCACAGCGGTCGTCATCTTCGGTATCTGGTCGATCCTGCCGAATACGATCATCCTGCTGCTTTCAGGCCTGCAGAACATCGACCCACTGTATTATACGGCAGCCAAGGTCGATGGTGCCAAGACACTGAGGATCTTCTTCAGGATCACGGTACCTTTGCTGGCTCCGACGATCATGCTGGTGGTCATTATCAATACGATTTCTACATTCAAGATGTATCACGAACTGTTCCCGCTGTTTGGCGGACCGGGCGTTGCCTACAACTTGTTCACTGTTGTTTACTACATTTACTATGAATTCCGTGTCCTGACGCCGCCGAAATACGGTCTGGCATCGGCAGCAGCGGTCATGTTGCTGATCACGGTCTTCGTGTTCACGATGTTACAGCGTGCCGTTCAGGCATGGTCAAGAAGGGAGAGAGGCGAAGATGTCAAACAAACCAAGAGACACAGAGATGCACTCAGATAAGCAAGTCAATAAAGAGCCGTTCTCTTTCAGTAAAGTACTCATGTATGTCGTTCTGTTCATCGGCGCCATCGTCATGATGTTCCCTTTCTACTGGATGATCACCGGTGCCTTCAAGACCTGGACAGAAGTCAACCTGATCCCGCCGACGCTGTTCCCTGAGAACCCGTTCAATCTCGAGAACTTCATTTATGCTTTCAAGACAGCACCGTTTGGAAGATATTTCGTCAACTCTGTGCTGGCTCTGATCGGCTGTATCACGACCTGTTCGTTCACGACGATCCTGGCAGCCTATGCCTTCTCGAGACTCAGATTTCCGGGAAGAGAATTCATCTTTTCACTTCTGCTGTCGCTGATGATGGTCCCTTACGAGATGATCATCATCACCAACTATCGTACGATCGTCGGCTGGAAGCTGCATGACACGATATGGGCGCTGATCCTGCCGTTCATGTCTTCCATCTTCTATACATACATCCTGAAGGGATTCTTCGATTCCGTTCCGGAGTCGCTGTATCAGGCAGCGAAAGTCGATGGCTGTTCGGACTGGAAGTACCTCTGGAGAGTCATGGTCCCAATGGCCAAATCATCTCTGTCCACGATCATCCTGCTGAATGCGATCGCAACATGGAACTCCTTCCTGTGGCCGATGATCGCGACAAACTCCAAGGATGTCAGAACGCTGCCGTTTGGACTGTATGCATTCATGACTGAAGGCGGTCAGAGAAACGAGAGGATGATGGCTGCTTCCACGATCATCGTCCTGCCAATGATCATCATCTTCCTGTTCGCAAGGAAGTACATCATCTCGGGCATGTCCCGTGGCGGTATCAAAGGCTGATATCACATCGATCCGAAACAAAAAGGCTGCCAGCAATGAGCTGACAGCCTTTTTTGTTCCTTTCCTATCAGATCAGATAAGGTAAAAAAAGATCAGGATATAGAAACAGAGACTCCCCAGGAGCACGAAGACATGGAAGACTTCATGCTGCGTCCATCTTTCGCTGATGGAGATCTTCAAGGCGTAGATGATGCCGCCGATCGTGTACAGAAGACCGCCCAGCAGAAGCCAGAAGAAGCCGGGTCCTTTCAAAGCGATGTAGATCTCTTTCATCCTGAACAGGGCGAGCCAGCCCATGGAGATGTAGACGATCGAGGAAACGTACTTCGGACAGTAGATCCAGAAGAGTTTCATGATCGTTCCGGCAAAAGCCATGATCCATATCGCAACGAGTAGAGTCATGTCTTTCAGAAGGATCAGGCAGATCGGCGTGTATGTACCGGCGATCAGAAAGAAGACGGAGATGTGATCGATGCGCTTCAGGATGCCCGTCTTATCTTTCGGCAAAAGAAACGTGTGATACGCTGTGCTGGCTCCGTAGAGAATGATCGATGAAAGACAGTAGATGCTCAGTCCCGTCATGATGATGGGATCGCTGTATCGGATCCCGGCTTTGGACAGGATTATGGGAGTCAATATGATCGAAAAGATGAAACCGATGAAATGGGTCAATGCGCTGATCGGATCCTTGATGGATACGTAGGGTCTCAGATCGATATGCTGATCCTGTTTCAGTCTGAATTCACTCATGTCGTGCCTCCTTGTCTATGTTTAAAAATGGTAATATAATAAACCTGTGAAAGGTTTTTCAAAAACTTCTACAATCATAATAGAACGTATCATAAAACCTGTCAAGAGTTATTAAAAAACCGATGGAGGACACATGAAGAAGAAAGAGAAAGAGATCATCGAGTTTCATCTGCCGACTTACAAAGAGATACCGGCTGTCGGTCTGTATCTGGATCAGACTTCCAAGTATATCAATGAGTGCATGAGTGATCTGGATGGCATGGAGATCACCAATTCCATGATCTCCAATTACGTCAAGAAACATCTGATCGCCAATCCGGTCAAAAAGCAGTATGGAAGGGAACAGATCGCTTATCTGATCTTCATCGTCATGACGAAGTCCTCTTTGTCTCTGGATGATGTGGAGGATCTCTTTGATCTGCAGAAGAAGAAATACAGCTGCGAGGAGACGTACACGTATTTCAGAGATCTCTTTGAGGAAATCTATTACGGGGAAGATCTCAGATCTGTCAAAAAGGAAGACGGGGACAAGGGCCTGCTGAAGGATATCGTGATCAACGTCGTATCCAATATCCGTCTGCATAAACTGCTTTCGGATACATTCAGAAAATAAGAAACTGCCGGGAAGATCCGGCAGTTTTATATTCTGATCGTTTTTATGATCCTGGATATGTTATTCAGGAATGCCGCATGATCCTCTGATTCAAGAAGGATCTTCATGTTGTTTTTGTTTTCAAAAAGTCGAACAAATACGTCCAGGAACTGGTCGAAATCAGCACTGAGCCTCTCTTCCATGGCTACGAGGATGAT
>JAILBD010000248.1 GCA_024681275.1 Erysipelotrichaceae bacterium | reverse complement strand
CATCACGATCGTTGTGATGGGTTTGGGTGTCGCCGGTGCGGGCATCGCCACGAGCCTTGGTCACATCGTGACTTTCATGATCGGTATCGTCTTCTATCTGAAGAACAGGAACGGGGATATCCGTTTCGTGAAGCCGGAAGGTCCTTATTTCAAGACGCTGTATGAATCTTTCCATTATTCGATCTCGCAGGTCACCAATTCGATGACGATGTCGCTGACGATGCTGATCGTGAACAGGACGATCCTGTATTATCTCGGTTCGGATGGCATCGCTGCCAGGTCCATCGTCAATGACCTGAGGCAGATCCTGAATGCGGCGTTCATCGGCTATGCGACGACGGTCGGTCCGATCATCGCCTACAACTACGGTGCGGGCAGGCCGAGGATGCTGAAGAAGATCCTTTCCTACAATCTGAAGGTCTGGTTCTTCGGCTGCACGGGAATGATGCTGCTGGGTCAGATGCTGAAGAGACCATTGGTCTCGCTGTTCATGAATCCGGAGAACTATACGCAGTCTTTCTATGATCTGACTTATTACGGATTGACGGTGGAGCTCTTTGCGCCGATCTTCACAGCCGGTTGCATCATCATCAACAGGATGTTCGTCTCTTTGAGTGCGCAGAAGACGGCGACGATCCTTTCCATACTGCGCAATTTCGTCTTCCGTCTTTCGACGACTTTCATCCTTCCGCGGGTCTTCGGGCCGAACGGGATCTGGTTCTGTTTCCCGGTCGCCGAGGCATTGGGTTTCACCTGTGCCGCGATCGCGGTCGCGAAGAATGCGGACAATTACGGTTATGGAAGGAGCGGCGTCGCCTACCTGATCGAGAACAGGGAAAAGACAGAAGCTGCTACATAAGATATGATCTGAATGGAAGGATCCTTCGGGATCCTGTTTTTGTATAATGGTACAATTAGATCGTACTAATAATGACGGGATATAGGGAGAATATCAGATATGGATATGAAGGATTTTTCCTGGACCAGGATGCCGAAAGGCTATGTGATCAAAGAGGATGAGGTCCGGATCACGACTTTGCCGCATACAGACCTGTGGCAAAGGACCTACTATCATTTCCGGAACGACAATGCCCCTGTTCTGCAGATGGAGAGCGGGGAACAGTTTTTCAGTTTCACTGTGAAGACGGATTTCAGCAGCAGCCATCATCGCTTCGATCAGTGCGGCGTGGTGGTCTATCTGGACTCCGAAAACTGGCTGAAGGCTTCTGTGGAATATGAAAATGATGCGTTCCAGCATCTGGGCAGCGTGGTGACCAATCACGGCTATTCCGACTGGGCGACGACGGAGATCCCGGCTTCGGTGAAGACGATGTGGTATCGGCTCAGCCGCAGGGAGGATGATTTCTGTGTCGAGTGTTCATTGGATGGTAAGAAGTGGCAGCAGATGCGCATCGCTCATCTGCATGAAGCTGCAGGTAAGATCCGTTTCGGCATCTATGCCTGTTCGCCCGAGGATTCTTCCTTCACTGCTGCCTTTTCGGACATGAAGGTCGGGGAATGCATGTGGAAGGCCCATGACGGGCAGAAACCGGACGAGGAATAGGAAATGAAGAAGGAAGGGATCGTTCAAAGGCTCTTTGAGTTGCGGGATGAGGATTACGCAAGGATGCAGTGCAAGATCATCCCGACTGTGGATCCAAAGAGGATCATCGGCGTCAGGACACCGGTCCTGAAGGAACTGGCAAAGGAGCTGGCCAAAGATGAGGACCGGGATCTTTTCCTGATGGATCTGCCACATGGATACTTCGATGAGGACCAGCTGCATGCCTTTGTGATCTCTTTGGAAAAGGACTTTGGCAAGTGCATCGATCAGGTGGAGACCTTCCTTCCATACATCGACAACTGGGCGACCTGTGATCAGCTTTCGCCCAAGGTCTTCAGGAAGCACAAGGAGGAACTGTTGCCGCATATCGACAGGTGGATCGCTTCCGGGAAGACTTATCTGATCCGTTTTGCCGTGGGGATGCTGATGGAGCATTTTCTCGATCAGGACTTCAGGATCGGATATGCGGATAAGGTCGTGCAGATCGTTTCTGATGAATACTATGTCAATATGATGCGGGCCTGGTATTTTGCGACGGCCTTATGCAAACAGTACGAACAGATCATCCAGTTCATCGAGCAGAAGAAGCTGGATGTCTGGACACACAACAAGGCGATACAGAAGAGCATCGAAAGCAGAAGGATCCCTGAAGAGCGGAAAGACTATCTGCGATCGCTCAGGATCAGGGAGAAGATATGAGAGCGGAGGAATTGTGGAAACAGTCGGGACTGACAGGTGATCATGAGATGTGGGCTTTTTCGGATGCCCCTGACAAGCTGGCGAAGCTGGTGATGGATGGCATCAAGACGGCGACCTGTTCCTCTTACGATGCCTGTCTTGCCCGTGGTGAAGCGATCCCTAAGGTCGGGGACTACAGTATCATCCTGGATTCCGAAGGCGATGCCGTCTGCATCGTTCAGACGGTGAAGGTGACTGTATTGCCATTTCGCGAAGTCGGAGCGGAACAGGCCTACAAGGAGGGAGAAGGCGACAGGAGCCTGGCATACTGGCGGCAGGTCCATGAGGAATTCCTGAGGAAGGAGCTGGCTTCCATCGGGAAGGATTTCGATGAGGATGCCCTGGTCATCTGCGAGGAATTCAGCATTGTTTATGTGCCGAAGAGTCTTCTTTCATCTTTTGGAGCATAGATCAGGTCAGATGACCTGTTTTTTTTGTATAATGCTTACATCGGAGATAAGAATGAAACGAAGCAATTTCCATGAAGATATCACCTGGGATCTGATCGAACTGGTCGAGGATGATCAGTTTTTGAAGATGCTTCTGGAGAAGTCGATCAGGAAGGCGCAGGAGACTGTGAATGATCTTTCCTGCTGTCCGGTGAAAGATCTCGAGTCTTACTATTCGTTCATCGATCATGCCGTTCTGGCGATGCCTTGGGATATCTATCCCACCCAGCGTTTCGGCAGTCTCTACTGGCAGATCGATCAGAGCATGGGCTGTCTCTATTTCGTCAGCGATCAGCCTTTGGAAGAGCTGGAGGACAGAGGCTATCTCTACAACTGTCTGATCTATCACGAGCCTTTCCGAAGCTGGTTCGTGAAATTACTGAAGCAGATGGGTTCCTTCCTGGATGATGAGAGATCCTGGAGCGGGGACTACTATCACATGGCTCTGGCCGAGAAGAGCTTCCATCTGGATGATGGGACCTATGAGGATCCGAAGAACTGGAAGAGTTTCAATGACTTCTTTGCCAGAAGACTGAAAGATCCTTCCGCAAGGCCGATCGAAAGTCCCGATGATGAAAATGTGATCATCTCGCCGACGGATGCGATCCCGCAGGGGATCTGGCAGATCGATGAAAGAAGCAGGATCATCGGCAATGATCAGCTCACACAGGCCGGCATCACGATCAAGTCGGGAACTCTGACAGATGTCTCCGCCCTGCTTGGCGAGAGCGCATTTAAGGATGTTTTTGCGGGTGGGACTTTGACCCACACGCTTCTCGATATCAACGACTATCACCGCTATCATTTTCCTTTGAGCGGCGAGGTCAAGGAGATCTTCGTGATCGGTCAGGATGATGCCCCGGGCGGGGTGATCACCTGGAATCCTGTGACCAGACGTTTCAAGGAGTATTTCTCGGAGACTGTCGGCTGGCAATCCATCGAGACCAGAGGCGTCTGTATTGTGAAGACCGATGATGGCGGATATGCCGCCATCGTTCCGGTGGGCATGTGCCAGGTCTCTTCGGTCGTTTTTGAAGAAGGACTCAAACCCGGTGTGAGAGTGAAAAAGGGCGATCCGCTTGGCTGTTTCCGTTTCGGGGGCAGCGATGTCATCATGATCTTTTCAAAGGAACTCGATTTCAGGATGACCTGTGAGAAAGATGAACATCTGCTGATGGGAAAGGCCTATGGGCGGATCCGATAAATATTCATGAAGTGCTGTCTGAAGGGGCAGCGCTTTTTCATTTGGGATATGGTCCTCTTCAGTATAATAATGATATGAGCCTCTATGCGATCGGTGATCTTCACCTCCATTACCAATCTCAGCTCAAGGCACCGGGTCAGCTGAATGATCCGGTCTGGAAGGGACATGAGAAGAGGTTCAGACGCAACTGTCTGAACATGGTCTTTGATGATGACACGCTGGTACTGGTGGGCGATCACAGCTGGGGCAGGAAGCTGGCGGAGTGCGAGAAGGACTTTCAGTATATCAGGGACCTGCCGGGCAGGAAGATCCTGACCAGGGGCAATCACGACATGTTCTGGGATGTGCCCAAGACGAAGATGCTGAACGAGCTCTATCAGCCTGACCTTTATTTCCTGCAGGACAACTATGAGGTGTACAAGGACTATGCCATCATCGCCACCAAGGGCCACACGTTTGAGGGACCTTATTATCTGGATGGAAGGCGCCGGATCATCGGCTATGATGAGGAGGCCTTTGAACATTCAAAGAAGCTGGTGGAGAGGGAACTGCTCCGTCTGAGGAAATCATTTGAGCTGGCGAAGGCGGACGGTTTTTCGAAGTTCATCGTCTTCCTGCATTATCCGCCGACCAATATCATGGAGGACAGGAGCGGTTTTACCGACATGTGTGAAGGATATGGGGCGAAGAAGGTCATCTATGCCCATTGCCACGGTCAGACAAGGTTCCATGATTCTTTACAGGGCAATGTGCGGGGCATCGATTATCAGCTGGTCTCCGGGGACTATCTCAACTGGAAGCCGGCGAAGATCCTGGATTGAGCATCAGCTCCATGATGAAAAGTTGATGATGTTATCATGGTGGTGAAAATGAGGAGAAGACAATGAAAAAGATCATAGCGGTAAACTGCAGTCCGCGCAAGGGCTGGAATACGGACATCCTGATCGACAGCGCGATCAAAGGGGCAGGTTCTTCAGGAGCCGAGGTCGAGAAGTTCGATCTCTACCGTCTGGAGAAGTATACGGGCTGCATCTCCTGTTTTGGTTGCAAGAAGGAAGTCAATAAGGGACACTGCATCTGTCGGGACGGTCTGACGATAGTCCTGGATGCGATCAGGGAGGCGGATGGTCTGATCATCGGCTCACCCAATTATCTGGGTGATTTGAGCGCATCTTTCCGGGCTCTCTATGAGCGTCTGGTCTTTCAGAATCTGACTTACAACAGGGAAGAGCCCTGCTGCAATGCGCATCCGATCCCTGTCCTGCTGATCATGTCGAGCAATGCGCCGGATGGAACTTACAGTGATCTGCTGGAGAGATACAGGAGGACTTTGAGCGGTTTTGTGGGACCTTGCGAGGTCTATGCCTGCGGGGATACCTTGCAGCTCAAGGATTATGACAGCACCGACTGGAAGTGGTCGCTCTTTGATGCAAAGGCCAAGAAGATTCGGCATGAGACGGTCTTCCCGAAGCAGTGTGAGGAGGTCTGTGCAAAGGCCACGGATCTGTTCAGATAGAAAGAACGGTTTATGGAGAAGATCAGACTGGTCGCAGCTGACATCGATCTGACGCTTGAGCATCGCGAATGTCCGCTGCCCGAGATCAACAAGAGGGCGATCGAGGCTCTGCACGAAAGAGGCATCCTGTTTGCGCCGGCTTCCGGCAGGAGCGTCGCGCAGCTCAGGGCGAAGGTGAAGGAGTGGGGGCTTTCTTTTGAGCCGGAGCTCATCATCGGCGTCAATGGCTCCGCCATCTATGATGGTTTT
>JAILBD010000245.1 GCA_024681275.1 Erysipelotrichaceae bacterium | reverse complement strand
ATGCTCAAGTACGGTATCACCGACATCAGAGATCTTTATACCAACGATATCCGTTTCCTGGACGGATTCAAGAGATAGGAGGATAAGACCATGAAATTGAGTTTGAACTGGTTAAGTGATTTTATTGACCTGAGTGGTCTGAATACCGATCAGATCGTCGATCAGATGGTAAAGTGCGGTTTTGAAGTCGAGGGGATCGAAAAGATGTCTGAGGGAAGCAACCTCGTCGTCGGAAAAGTCCTGGAATGCACAGACCATCCCAATTCAGATCATCTGCATCTGACAAAGACGGATATCGGAGGCGAAGTGCTGAACATCGTCTGTGGTGCGCCAAACTGCCGTGAAGGATTGAAAGTCATCGTGGCGAAAGTCGGGGCTCAGCTTCCGGGCGGCGAGATCAAAGCGGGCATCATCAGAGGCGAGGAAAGCAACGGCATGTTGTGTTCCTTGAAAGAGCTTGGCATAGATGAAGATAAACTTCCTGTCGATTCGCCAAGCCACAACGGCATCGAAGAACTGGATGATCGTTTTGAAGTAGGGGATACGGATATACTGAAAAAACTTGGTTACGATGATACGATCCTGGATGTTTCGATCTACGCCAACAGACCTGACTGCCTTTCCATGTATGCGATGGCATATGAGATGGGTGCTATCCTGGACAGGAAAGTGAAACTTCCTGAATTCGCGGGCTGTGCTGATATCGGTGAAAAGTCGGATTTCATCCTCACTTCGACTTCGAAGAACTGTCCGCACTTCCTTGCCAAAGTCGTCAATCACGTCACGATCAAGGAATCGCCCGACTGGATGAAGCAGCATTTGCGTGCGAACGGTGTCAAATGCATCAACAACCTCGTCGATATCTCCAACTATGTCATGCTGGAGACGGGACAGCCTTTGCATTTCTATGACCTGCGCAGCAACCCGGCGAAAGAGATCACTGTCAGAGATGATTACGAAGGAACTTATACCGCTCTTGATGGCATCGATTACAAGATCGAAAAAGGCGATCTGATGATCACTTCCGAAGGGAAACCGATCGGTATCGCCGGTATCATGGGTGGAGACAACACCAAGATCCTGGATGATACATCTTCTCTGATCATCGAGGCTGCTCTCTTTGATCATGCACAGATCAGGAGGACTGCGAACCGTCTCGGTCTGCAGACTGAAGCAGCTGCCCGTTTTGCCAAAGGCCTTGAACCTCTTGCACAGAACAAGGCGGTGGACAGGGCTGTTCAGCTGCTGATCGAACTGGCGGATGCCTCCGGTTTTGAAGAGACAGTCGAATATGGAAAGGCTGATTTCGAACCGTATTCGATCAGGGAATCCCTGAGCCATCTCAATGCTCTGATCGGCAAACAGTACACGATGGATGAAGCCGTCGATGTCATGAGACGTCTTGGTTTCACATATCATATCGATGGAGATGATTTCATCACCGATATCCCATCTCACAGATCAGGAGATCTGAAGATCAGGGAAGATATCGATGAGGAGATCGTCCGATTGACAGATTTCGATGATCTGACTTCAACACTTCCTCTGATGCCGCAGACTGTCGGCAAACTGACGAACATCCAGAACATCAGGCGTGTCATCAGAGATGTACTGATCAGACATGGCCTTTATGATACGGTCAACTATACGCTGGTAAACGAGAGATACATTGCGGAATCGCTGCTGCCAGGCGGGGAAGCCGTTTCGATGATCTCGCCTCTTTCTGATGCGAGAAAGTATATCAGGACTTCGCTGATGAATTCGCTGCTGGAAGCTCTGGCATACAATCTGGATCACTATAACGATGATATCGGTCTCTTTGAGATCTCTAAAGTATATTCTTCCAATGGCGAGGAAGAAAGACTTGGCGTCATCATGGAGGGGAACCTGATCGAAGACAAGGTCAAGCATCTGAGTGTCAAGACCGATTTCTATGTCCTTAAAGGTCTTCTGAAACAGGTCCTTTCGACTTTGGGCTTTGAGATGGGCAGAGTTTCGATCAAAGAGAACGATCTTGATACAAAGCATTTCCATCCGTATCAGTCCGCATTGCTCACGATGGATAACAAGATCCTGGGCATTTTTGGCAAACTGCATCCGGCTTATCTGAAGACTTTAAAAATGAACGATGTTTATTATGCTGAACTGATGCTCGATGTTCTCGCGCAAGCCAGTCCGGCTAAGACGAAAGCACCTGTCATCAGCAAGTATCCGTCTGTATCCCGCGATATCTCTCTCATGGTCAAAGAGGATGTCAAAGCAGCAGAGCTGATCGCCGCCATCAAGAAGATCGGCGGACGCCT
>JAILBD010000239.1 GCA_024681275.1 Erysipelotrichaceae bacterium | reverse complement strand
AAGCTGCAGCTGGTCATGAAGGAGGTCAGGGTCGGTTTCTCCAACGGTTTCCTGCTGGGTCTGGCTTCGTTCATCTTCATAGGGCTCTATGTCCATCTTCTGAAGGGCTATCCGCTGATGTATGGTTTCGCAGTTTCGGCGTGTGTCGGCATCGCGTTGATGACGGCGATGATCGTCTCTTCGCTGGTCGGCACGATCGTTCCTATCATCTTTGACAGGATGCACATCGATCCGGCTGTCGCCTCCGGTCCCTTCATCACAACGATCAATGACCTGGTGGCAGTGGTATCCTATTACGGTCTTTCCTGGATACTGCTGATCAATGTGCTGCATATATAAAAAAATAATAGTGAACATAAGGCATAAGTTGTAACTTATGCCTTTTTTATGAAATGTTTTCACAAATTTGAAAAAAAAGATGAATAAATGATAGGGATATCGAGATTTTGGTCAGGTATATCCGGAATATGATGCTATAATGAAACGGAATGCTGTTTAAAGACAGGAGGTATGGATCATGAAGATAGATCTGGAAAAATATCATATCAGCAATATCAAAGAGGTCGTTTACAACCCTGATTACGACACCCTTTTTGAAGAGGAATTGAAGCCTGAACTGGAGGGCTTTGAGAAGGGTCAGCTGACAGAACTGGGTGCTGTCAATGTCATGACGGGCATCTACACAGGCCGTTCGCCCAAGGATAAATACATCGTCATGGATGAAAACTCCAGGGACACCGTCTGGTGGACGAATCCTGAATATCCGAATGACAATCATCCGATGTCCGAGGAGACTTTTGAATACGTGAAGAAGCTGGCGAAGGACGAACTGAGCAACAAGCGTCTCTTTGTCGTCGATGCTTTCTGCGGTGCCAACAAGGACACCAGGATGGCGGTCAGGTTCATCATGGAAGTCGCCTGGCAGGCGCATTTCGTCAGGAACATGTTCATCAAGCCTTCCAAAGAGGAGGAAGAGAGTTTTGTTCCGGATTTCCTGGTCTACTGCGCTTCCAAGGCCAAGGTCGAGAATTATAAGGAGCTGGGTCTGAATTCTGAGACCTGCATCGCTTTCAATATCACGTCAAGGGAACAGGTCATCATCAACACCTGGTATGGCGGTGAGATGAAGAAGGGCATGTTCTCGATGATGAACTACTATCTTCCTTTGAAGGGCATCGCTTCGATGCACTGTTCCGCCAATACGGACATGAACAACGAGAACACCGCGATCTTCTTCGGTCTTTCCGGCACGGGCAAGACGACGCTGTCGACCGATCCGAAGAGACTGCTGGTCGGCGATGATGAACACGGCTGGGATGACAATGGCGTCTTCAATCTGGAGGGCGGCTGCTATGCCAAGGTCATCGACCTGGATAAGGAGTCGGAGCCGGATATCTACAATGCGATCAGAAGGGATGCGCTGTTGGAGAATGTCACTGTCGATGAGGATGGAAAGATCGATTTCCATGACAAGTCCGTGACCGAGAACACCCGTGTCTCCTATCCGATCGATCACATCAGAAACATCGTCAAGCCGGTATCGAGTGCACCGGCTGCCAATAATGTCATCTTCCTGTCTGCGGATGCCTTCGGCGTTCTGCCGCCGGTCTCCATCCTGGATGAGGATCAGACGCAGTACTACTTCCTTTCCGGTTTCACAGCCAAGCTGGCCGGTACGGAAAGAGGCATCACCGAGCCAACGCCGACTTTCTCGGCTTGTTTCGGTCAGGCTTTCCTGGAACTGCATCCGACCAAGTACGCGCAGGAACTGGTCAAGAGGATGAAGGCTTCCGGAGCGAAGGCTTATCTGGTCAATACCGGCTGGAATGGCACGGGCAAGCGTATCTCGATCAAGGATACCAGAGGCATCATCGATGCGATCCTGAACGGTTCCATCAACGGATGCGAGACCAAGAAGATCCCTTACTTCAACTTTGAAGTTCCGGTGGAGCTGGAAGGCGTCGATACGGGCATCCTGGATCCGCGTGATACCTATGCGGATGGCAAGGAGTGGGATGTCAAGGCAAAGGATCTTTCGGAAAGATTCATCAGGAATTTCAAAAAATACGAGACCAATGAGGCAGGAAAGGCTTTAGTCAAGGCGGGTCCTCAGGTCTAGTCATAAGGGGGCATATGTTAAAACTTGTTGAAACATCAGTGCGCGATGGCCACCAGTCGCTCTTTGCGACGAGGATGACGACGGATGAGGTCGTCTCTTTGTGCAGGATCCTGGATGATGTCGGATACCATTCGATCGAAGTCTGGGGCGGCGCGACTTTTGATGCGGCCATGCGTTTCCTGAACGAGGATCCCTGGGAGAGGCTCAGGGAGGTCAGGAAGGTCTGCAAAAAGACCAAGCTGCAGATGCTGTTCAGAGGGCAGAACATCCTGGGTTACCGTCATTATTCGGATGATGTGGTCGATATGTTCTGCAAGAAGTCGATCGAGAATGGCATCGATATCATCAGAGTCTTCGATGCGCTGAATGATCTGCGCAATCTGAAGCAGGCTGTGGAGTCGACGAAGAAGTATGGCGGTGAATGCCAGATCGCTTTGTCGTATACGACTTCACCTGTTCATACGATCGATTATTTCACCGATCTGGCCAAAAAGGTCGAGAAGATGGGCGCTGATTCCATCTGCATCAAGGATATGGCCGGTGTCCTGCTGCCGCATGATGCCGGAAGACTGGTGCGGGCGATCAAGAAGGAAGTTTCGATCCCTCTGGAGCTGCATTCCCATTGCACGGCCGGCGTCAGTGAGATGGCTTACATCGCGGCGATCGAGTCCGGCGTGGACATCGTCGACGTATCTCTTTCTCCATTATCAAACGGCACGGCTCAGCCTTCGACACAGGCTCTGGCGATGGCCTTAAGGGAGACGAAATACGATCCGAAGCTGAATTTCAAGGCGATCGAGGAGGCCGAGGAACTGATGGCCAGGATCGTCGATAAATACGTGAAGAACGGGACTCTGAATCCGAAGTCTCTGGAAGTCAATCCGAACATCCTGCTCTATCAGGTACCTGGCGGCATGTTGTCGAACATGATGAGCCAGCTCAAGGATCAGGGTGCCATGGACAAGTACGATGAGGTCCTCAAGGAGATCCCAAGGGTCAGAGAGGATCTGGGTTATCCGCCGCTGGTCACGCCGATGTCACAGATGGTGGGCACGCAGGCGGTCCTGAATGTTCTGAATGGCGTGAGATACGGGATCTGCACCAAGGAGGTCAAGGATTACCTCCATGGAAGATACGGCAAGGCGCCTGCCAGGATCAACGAGGATGTGAAGAAGCAGATCATCGGCGACGATGAGACGATAACCTGCCGTCCGGCGGATCTTCTGAAGCCGGAGTTCGAGAATCTGAAGGAGAAGTACAAGGATATCGCCAGATGCGATGAGGATGTCCTTTCTCTGGCTCTGTTTGAGAATGTGGCTGCCAAGTTCCTGAAGAGGAAGTATGGCAGTGAAGAAGCTGATGAATTTGAGATGTTCATCTAGGAGGATGGTCTATGGGTATCATTAAGCAGTATTCAGGTATCTTTGCGATCATCTTCTACATGCTGGTGCTGATCGCATATATGAAACTGAAGCCGAAAAAGGGCAAAAAAGAAAAGACCGAAGAGGTCAGTGAAGTACCTGAGGAGAGGATGGTCTCTCCGCTGGATCTGAATGATGAGGATGCGACGGTGGCTGCTCTGGTGGCCGCGATCGAATGCCGCAATGAATTCAAAAAGAACGTACAGATCGTTAGTATAAGGAAGGTCGGATAAATGAAAGTATATAAAGTCAAGGTCAATGGCAAGGTCTACGAAGTTGAGGTCGAGGCCGTTGATGAAGTCAAGGGCAATATCGAGGCTCCTGTAAAGGAGACAGTCAAAGAGGCGGTCTCGCAGGGTGCCAACAATATCCTGGCGCCTATCGCAGGCAAGGTCCTGTCTGTCAAGGTCGCAGTAGGCGATACTGTGAAGAAGGGTCAGACTGTGGCCATCATCGAGGCGATGAAGCTGGAGAATGAGATCCAGTCCGCTTACGATGGCAGGGTCAAGCAGATCGTCGTTTCAACAGGCGATGATGTGCGCAACAAAGACGTACTGATCGTACTGGAGTAATGAAGGAACTGTTCTTTGATTCGATCGGTTCCACCAACAGCTATCTCAAGGATCATTACGAAGAACTTGAGGATATGACTTTTGTCAGGGCCGCCTATCAAAGCGCCGGCAAAGGCCGTCTGGGCAGGAAGTGGAAGGCCGGAAACGGCGAGGCTCTGATGTTTTCGCTGCTGATCAGGGATGAGGATCTCATGGAGAGATCCGCCGTCCTTTCCGTGCTCAGCGCCTACAGCGTGCTGAAGGCACTGGAGTCTTACGGGATCAGGGATCTTTCGATCAAGTGGCCCAATGATGTCTATGCGGCGGGTCGCAAGATTTGCGGCATCCTTCTGGAAGGCGTCAGCAGAGAAAAGAGGGAGTGCCTGATCATCGGCATCGGCATCAATGTCAAGCAGAGGACCTTTGAAGGAGATTATCGGCATGAACCGGTCTCCATGGCGCTTCTGCTGGAGGAGGAGCCCGCGATCGAAGAAGTCAGGGACAGGGTCTATGAAAGACTGTTGAATGATATCGAAGAACTGAAAAGTGGAAAGGATCTGTATCCTGCGCTGTGCGGCTACGATTATCTCAAGGGGAAAAAGGCTTATGCGCTGATCGATGGCGTGAGAAAGCCTGTCGATATCCTGGGGATAGCGGAGGACTATTCGCTGCGGGTGAAGGATGACGGAGAGCTTCGAAAGCTCCTTTCGGACGAGATCACTTTCCATATCTAGGGGGTATATATGAGTTTTCTGTATGAGAATCTTCTGCTTCTGACCTGGCAGCAGGTCACGATGTGGGTCATAGGAGGCATCCTGATCTATCTGGCGATCGCCAAGGAGATGGAGCCTTCGCTCTTGCTGCCGATAGGCTTTGGTGCGATACTGGTCAATCTTCCTTTTTCGGGAGCTGTCGATCAGTTCATCAATGGCATCTTCCAGGAAGGTCCGCTGACTTCCCTGTATCATGCCGGTATCGCCAATGAACTGTTTCCGCTGCTGCTTTTCATCGGCATCGGCGCGATGTGCGATTTCGGTCCGCTGCTGACAAACCCCAAACTGATGATGTTTGGCGCGGCAGCCCAGTTTGGCATCTTCTTTACCTTCTGTCTGGCTTCCATGTTTTTCCCGGCCAACGATGCCGCTTCGATTGCGACGATCGGCGCTGCTGATGGTCCGACGGCCATCGTCGTTGCCCAGAAACTGCAGTCGACTTATCTGGGACCCATCATGGTCGCGGCCTATTCCTATATGGCTCTGGTCCCGATCATCCAGCCGCCGGTCATCAGATTTCTCACGACGAAAGAGGAGAGGATGATCCGTATGGATTATGAACCGAAAGAAGTCTCCAGGACGACGAGGATCCTCTTCCCGATCATCATCACAGTGATCGCAGGACTGATCTCTCCGGCTTCCGTTTCACTGGTCGGTTTCCTGATGTTCGGCAATCTTCTGAAAGAATGCGGTGTCTTGAACGGACTCTCCGATACGGCGCAGGGCGCCATGGCCAACATGATCACATTGCTGTTAGGCATCACGGTCGCTTCCCAGATGCAGGCGGAAAACTTCCTGCAAGTGGATACGCTGATGATCCTGGGCATGGGTCTCTTCGCCTTTGTGTTCGATACGGCAGGTGGTGTCATGTTCGCAAAGCTGCTGAATCTCTTCCTGAGCAAGAAGGTCAATCCGATGATCGGTGCGGCCGGTATCTCGGCTTTCCCGATGTCGGGACGCATCATCCACAAGATGGGTCTGGAGGAAGACAATCAGAACTTCCTGCTGATGCATTCGATGGGTGTCAATGTTTCCGGACAGATCGCTTCCGTCATCGCAGGCGGCCTGATCATGAGTTTCTTTATGTAGGAGGTCATTCATGGAATTCACACCTTTGAATTTTGTAAAGAATCTGATCTATATCGTGAGAGGAGAACTTGGACTCTTCTTCGCCTTGGGCGCCATCGCCTTGTCGACGATCGTGCTGAACAGGTATTTTTCAGACAAAGAAGACTGACAGGCTGAAGCCTGTTTTTCTTTTGGGAAAGGCAGGTGAATTGGCCATTCTGATGATGGAAAGAGAAAAAAAGATCAGATCGATGACATATCCAGGTATTGAATGAGGAAAAAGGACCGTGATCGTAGCCTATAATGAGTTCAGAAACGGATGTATCTGATATGGTTTTTGGATCTTTCTTTTTTATCTG
>JAILBD010000233.1 GCA_024681275.1 Erysipelotrichaceae bacterium | reverse complement strand
ATTTTGAATAAGACCGATCATTGTTTTAAAACAAAACGAGCCATCGCATCAGAGCAATGGCTTTTTTGATCTGTAAAAACAGAATCACGAGGATCCTGTAAATGACATACCAGATATTCTATTTATACGCCTGAGAAGTATGTCGTGACCAGCAGCAGGCATGCGCTGGCAAAAGCGAACCAGTATGAAAAATCTGCGGAGATTACACCGATCAGTTTCGCGATAATCGACAGAACAGCGAGTATTGCAGATATGATCCAGTTCACTTTTTTAGGAGCGCTTAATTTCATGATGATCCCCCTTTCTTTCATCCCCTTGTCATCTGAAAAGTTAGATGATACTAACAATTATATTATGGAGAATCAAGATAGACAACTATTGAGATCTTTCTGTTTTTCAGTTACATAGCGCAGCAATTCGATTTTCCTTGTGTGCCGGCTTGTTTGAATGGAGATACTGAAAAAGGAATAATGCGCAGTTTGCAGGTATGATTTTGTCTGTTTTTTTTGAGGAGATTATTTGAGAAATAGTACTGCGAATGCAAGGATCAACGGAAAGCGGATTCTGCCCGCAATGTTGATTGCAATGACTATTTGCCGTCGCTTTTGTATCACTGAGAAAGAAAAGAATATCGTTTTCCGGACATATGAGAAGAGGACTTGTAAAGAATAAGATAAAGATGCGGCGGGAGATCTGATCGCTTTCTCTTCCTTTCTCGGTCAGAGATTTCGCTGCGTTTCATGCTTAAGAGGTACTGTCATATGTTTCGGGCAGTGCCTTTTTCATTTTCACAATTTACCTGTTCCTTCGTCGTGATTTGCAAAAAATGAGGATTTTTCAGATTTCCTGCAAATAATGTAATGGAGGTTTTTTGAATGGGCAATAGAGATACCCTGATCAGATCCAGAAAAGCTCTTTCGGAAATGACTTTAATGGACGATCCTTTGATGAATCAGGTTTTTAATAACGAACTTGAAGCAACAAGAGAACTGCTTCTGCCGATATTGAATATTGATGGGCTTGAGATCGTTCGCTGCGTTTCACAGGCTTTGGTCGAAAACAGTCAGGGAAGGAATGCGAGATTTGATGTCCTTGCAAATGATAAAGAAGGAAGGCTTTATGATATTGAAATGCAGCAGGATAACAGATATGCGATGCCTAAGAGAGCGAGGTATTATTCTTCAATGCTGGATCACAAATCATTACGAGAAAAAGATATTACTGATAAAAAGATGCCCTGGCTGTCGTTGCCGGAAACTTATGTGATCTTCTTTACGGTGAAGGATTATTTTCGTGGTGGTATGCCTGTATATCGTGTTGACCGGTATGTTGAGGAGGGCGATCTTTCTATCTTTGGTGACGATCAGCACATTGTTTATGTGAACTGCTCCTATGATGATGTAAGCTCAGATATTGGCAGAATGATCCATGATCTGAATCAATCGGATCCTGCCTGCATGTTTAACAAAGTGCTTGCAGATAAGGTAAAATATATGAAGGAGAGTGAGGAAGGAGGAAAACTTATGAGCAATGTCATGCAGAAGTATTTCGGAGATCTTATAGAAGAAGCAGCTGCCGAAAGCAGAACTGAAGGTGCTAGATCTGAAAGGATCAAACTGATCGGAGCTTTATATGATAATTATCGTAATTCGCATCCGTCTGTCGGCCATGATGAAGCGGTATCGTTCATTTCTGAAATATCCGGAATAGACAGGGCTGAAGTTGAGTCTCTGATCAGTGAAAGAGTCTCATAAGATCTCCAGATAATAAATGAATAGTCCATGGTAAGTCGATATAAGAACATGGACTTTTTTAATGGCATGTTTTTTGGACAAGCGTGCTGATAGAGTAGGATGGGGGAGGATCTTTATGTATCATACTTTGTTCTGTATCGTCACTTCTGTTACTGTGGGTTATCTCTTATATATGTTCTTCTACTGGCGGCAGATGCATGCTATTGTTGATCTTGAAAACGGCGTACTGGATGCGCCGCATATCCTGCTGATCCTGGCGATCGTCGGTTTCATTCTCAGTTTCATTTGAATCGAAGATGAAGGATAATGAAAGAGAGGAAATATGGAAAGAAGCAGTATCGGTATCAGGAAATGCGGGATCACTTCGACTGACGCGGATGCGGTCGTCAATGCGGCGAATCGTCATCTGAAGGAAGGCGGCGGGGTCTGTGGTGTCATATTCCGTGCGGCAGGAAGCAGCAGACTGCAGGAGGCCTGCGACGCGATCGGCGGATGTCAGACAGGAAAAGCTGTCATCACGGATGGTTTTGATCTGTGCAGGTACATCATCCATGCGGTGGGTCCCATTTATGAAGATGGCAGGCATGGTGAGGATCGGCAGCTGTATGGTGCTTACTTTTCCTCTCTGGATCTGGCGAGGGAATACGGATGCAGATCGATCGCTTTTCCTCTGATCTCTTCAGGGATCTACGGTTATCCAAAAGAGGGTGCCTGGGAAAAGGCTCTGCAGGCTTGTGACGACTGGATCAGAGAGAATGAAGGATATGGTCTTGAGATCATTTTCACGATCATCGATGATGAGACTTATCAGATGGGTTTTGATATCGCAAAGAGACTGGATATCAAGGTACAATAGTAGTGACAGGAGGACGTGGATATGGGTTTACTGGATAGCGTAAAGGGTTGGCTCTATGATGATGAGACGCAGGAGATAGAAACTTTTCCGGATGATGGAAGCGAATATCAGAAGGATTATCAGGACAGCAAGAGCGTTCAGGGTATCGATGCTTTCATCATTGTGGAGAAGCCTGTTCATTTCATGGAGGCTGAGCGTATCAGCAGGCACATCAAAGACGGCAGGGCTGTCATCGTGAATACGGAGAACACGGTTCCCGAAGAGAAGCAGAGGCTGATCGATTTCCTGTCCGGTGTCGCCATGGCAAAGGATGGCATGATCGCCAAGATCTATCAGAACGTGTTCATCTGCGCACCGAAGAATATCGGTGTGGTCGGTGAATAGATCATGTCGTTATGCGGACATATGCGTGATCCGCAGGATGGTCTAATATGAAAACAGCCGGAGAGATCGGTCAGACTTGGAACCGATCTTCCGGTCAACTCCTTTCTTTGGGGCATCACCTTGAATGGTGGTGTCTTTTTATTGTTCAAACAGAGGGGCAGGCGTATAGCCGCACTGGTTGAAGACAGCGAACTTCCTGAGTCTCATCTGCAGGGCGTGATCCAGTTTCTTCGATCTTCTGATCTTCGGTTCAAGCCAGATGTTTTTGACGATGAGCTGTCCGTCTCTGATGATCGGTTCGATGCGGCCGATCAGTCTGTCTTCATAGAGGACAGGCAGGACATAATAGCCGTACTGTCTCTTTTCCTGCGGGACATAGATCTCCCATGTATATTTGAAATCAAAGACTGTATCGATCAGCCTGCGGTCCCACAGCATCGGATCCAGCGGTGCCAGGAACTCAAGCCTCTTGGATCGAAGGGCCGGATCCTGCGCCTTTTCCAGGAGGTCTAAGTCTTCAGCGAGGATGTAGAAGATAGCCTTGCCGATACCGATCTGCAGCGGGATGATCTCTTTATTCTCTATGAGGTCCGCAAATACGCTGTTTCTGATCTCGGTGGTCATTCCGCGGATGCCCAGAAAGGCATCCGAATTCCTGTTGCTGAGCAT
>JAILBD010000198.1 GCA_024681275.1 Erysipelotrichaceae bacterium | reverse complement strand
ACCTATGACCATGATGGCGATCCGCTTCCTTCCTTCTCCAAAGATCCGATCAGTTTTGAGATAAATGACGATATCGACAGCTTCGCCTCAAGACTCTGGGAAAGCCTCAGCAGTGAAAACAAAGTCAGCCTCTACGTGGGGGCAGGCGATAAAGAATATATCTTCAACAGGAACGAAGGTGACTAGATGAAAGAGATAGAACTGAAATACGGCTGCAACCCCAATCAGAAACCGGCCCGCATCTACATGGCCGACGGCAGTGAGCTTCCGGTCGAAGTCCTCAACGGCAGACCGGGCTACATCAACTTCCTGGATGCCCTGAACTCCTGGCAGCTCGTCAAGGAACTGAAAGAAGCCCTGCACATGCCGTGCGCCGCCTCCTTCAAACACGTCTCACCGACCAGTGCCGCACTGGGCATCAGGTTGCCGGATGATTTGAAAAAAGCCTGCTTCGTCGATGACATCGAAGGACTCGACGATTCCCCGCTGGCTTGCGCCTATGCCAGGGCAAGAGGAACGGACCGCATGTCCTCCTACGGCGACTTCATCGCCCTCTCCGATGTCTGCGACACCGTGACGGCAAAACTCATCAGAAGGGAAGTCTCCGACGGCGTCATCGCTCCCGGCTATGAAGAAGAAGCCCTGGAGATCCTGAAGACGAAGAAAAAGGGAAACTACAACGTCATACAGATCGATCCCGATTACGTCTGCGCTGAGATCGAGACCAAACAGGTCTTCGGCATCAGCTTCGAACAGGGACACAACGATCTGAGGATCAGCGAAGATCTTCTAAGCGAGATGCCGACACAGAACAAGGAACTCAGCAAAGAGGCGAAACGCGATCTGATCGTCGCCCTGATCACTCTGAAATACACCCAGTCCAATTCCGTCGCCTATGCCTATGACGGACAGGCCATCGGTGTCGGAGCCGGCCAGCAGTCCAGGATCCACTGCACCAGGCTCGCCGGAACCAAGGCCGACACCTGGTTTTTGCGTAGGCACGAAAAAGTGCTGGACCTTCCGTTTCGTAAGGATATCGGCAGGGCTGACAGGGACAACATCATCGACGCCTACATCAACAAGAACGAAGAAGACGTCTGTGCAGACGGCAACTGGCAGAGATATTTCACCCGAAGACCGGAACCATTGACTAAAGAGGAGATCAGAAGATATCTGGACAGCCTGGATGGCGTATCGCTGGCTTCCGATGCCTTCTTCCCGTTTGGAGACAACATCGAACGCGCTCACAGGAGCGGCGTCCGCTATGTCGCCCAGCCGGGCGGATCCATCCGTGACGACAACGTCATTGAGACCTGCGACAGATACGGTATGGTGATGTGCTTCACCCACATCAGGCTCTTCCATCACTAGCAGGATCGCTGCAGCTCTGGCTGCAGCTTTTTTATATTTGAACGGTCAGGATTGAATTTGCAGAAAAAGGGACTATAATACAGTTTTGGATCTGAATATGGAGGCACGCATATGGCCGTTATACTTACTACCGCGATCACTCTGCTGGCAGGCTTGCTGCTGACAAGAGTCACGAAATATCTGCATCTGAATTTCCCCGATGTGACAGTCTACCTGCTCACCGGTCTGCTGGTCGGACCTTATTGCCTGGGAAGGCTCGGTCTGGACGGGATCGGTTTCAAGACCTTCGCTGAAGTCGAAAACCTCGGCGTCCTGTCAACAGTCGCCCTCGGTTTCATCGCCTTTTCGATCGGCGCTGAATTCAAAATGGAAAAGATCGCCCATTCCGGCAAAGCGACGATCATCATCGGCATCATGCAGGCTCTGATGGCATCGGTCCTGGTGGACATCGCCCTGATCGCTCTGCATTTCGTTCTGGGTGATGCTATCCTGCCGATCCCGGTCTGCATCACTTTGGGCGCCATCGCCTCAGCCACGGCTCCGGCGGCGACCCTCATGGTCGTCAAACAGTACAAGGCTCATGGCCCGGTCACCGATCTGCTGCTGCCGATCGTGGCTCTGGATGATGCGGTCGGACTGATCATCTTTGCGATCTCGCTGGGCGTCGCCCAGGCTTTGAACGGCGGCGATCTCAGTTTCATCTCGATCATCGTCAATCCGCTGCTGGAGATCATATCATCGGTCATCCTGGGCTCGCTTCTGGGGCTCATCCTCACAAAGCTGGAAAAGATCTTCTTCTCCAATGACCACCGTATGGCCATGACGATCACCTTCGTCCTGCTGGCGATCGCCCTGTCGTCCCGTCATCTTGATCTGGGACCTGTGAAGATCTCCTTCTCCTCCTTGCTGGTGCTGATGATGATGGGTACCATCTTCTGCAACACATCCGACTACGCTGCGGACCTCTTCGAAAAGACCGATCACTGGACAACTCCTCTCTATGTCGCCTTCTTCGTGCTCAGCGGCGCGGAACTGGACCTCAGAGTCTTCACGCAGCCAAGCTCTTTGCTGATCGGCGCTGTCTACATCATCATGCGCTGTCTGGGCAAGTATTCCGGTTCATCGCTCCCGGCCAAAGCCATGAAGCTTCATGAAAATGTCGTCAGATATCTTGGCATCACTCTCTTCCCGCAGGCCGGTGTGGCCTTGGGCATGGTCAACAGCGCTCAGGTGCTCGGACCGGAACATGGCCCTCTGATCCGCAACGTCATCCTGCTTTCTGTCCTGATCTATGAACTGGTGGGACCTTCACTGACCAGGATGGCCTTGACCAGCGCCGGCGAGATAGAACCGCTGAAGGAAAAATAAGCATACGAAAGGTGCTCTTGCGAGCACCTGTTTTTTTTATTCCCCTAAAGGCAGGGTGAAGAGATAGAAGATGCCTTTCGGCAGTTCCACGCCTGCTTCGACCGCAATGACCGCATGGGCAGCCACGATGGCACCCGCCTTGTCCGCAAGCTCCATCAGGCCCTTTGTCGTACCGCCTCCGCCGTAGACATCATCGACAACCAGGATCCTCTTGCCTCTGATGTATTCCGCATCGTCATCCGTCAGTGACATGATCTGATCGCGCGGCGTCGTCACGGAACGATAGACAGCCTGTATCCTGTTGCCTTCGCTCTTTCTGGCGACGACCGTCTTTGTGATATCCGTTCCCTTTGCCTCGTTCCACTTCAGTGCGATCGAATGTGCCAAAGCATTGGATTTGGCGACCGGATTGAGGATCGTATCGAATTCGACACCCGCTTCCAGCAGAAGATCGACGATATCCTTCGCTGCCGATTCATTCAGCGAGACCTGTCCCGATATGTCCAGGAACGCGACTTTCTTGCCGGCAAGGACCTTGAAAGGAAGATCATAATCCTTCCCATCCATCGTCACTCTCAGGAATTCCTGTCCATCTTTTTCAACTCTCTGTGTAGCTGTCTGATTGATCTTGCTCATAATTTCCCCCTTGAACAATACTATTATAGATCACATGACCGAGAAAGCGATCAGTGAGATCAGCCCGAAGACCGGAAGGACCGGTATCAGATAGAAGAGCGGCACCGGCCACCATTTATAGAGCATGCCGAATATCGCGTTATCCGGATCATAGGTGAACACATAGTTGGAGATCGGATTCAGCCCCGTCTTGCGCAGGAACATGTTGATCAGATGCGCGATGCAAGCCAGCACGAACGTCATCAGCATCGGCCAGATCGCATCGATCGGCTTGGGATCATAGAGACCCAGTGTGTAGAAAGCAAGACAGGTCACGACCAGCAGACCGTGATAACCGTAGAAACCGAAAGCCTGCTTGGAAAAAAGGATCTGATCCCGGTTGTAACGGTCCGGCATCGTCAGCGCCAGCAAGGCGCCCAGCGTTCCCACAGAAACACAGTAGCTCATGAAGATCCTGTTCAACGTCAGACAGCCGATGATGCACAGGATCGTCGACTGGTTGCACAGGTAGCAGGGCAGCTCATTGTAATAGTTGTAGTCGTCTCTGATGTCCTTCAAAGCGAATTTATAAAGGCGCAGTATGAGGTACTCGGTGATGCTGATGCCGAGCAGATAGAGCCTCTTTCTTTCAAAGGGGAGATCTTTTCCCGCATAGGTGACCAGCCCCAGCGTCAGGAACATGAGGATCATATAGAACCACCAGCCTGCGCCAAAGACTTTGATGCGGATCTTCTGCATTGATCTTAAATATTTCATACATATTGGATTATATCATCTGTTCCTGCTTTGACGTTTCTCATGCATCCCGCATTTATTGTAAAATGGTATTGAGGCAAACCATGGACCAAATCAACTGGAAAGAAATTCTGGAAAAAATGAAAGTCGACACGAATGCGCTGATCGCCAACATCATCGCCATCGCGATCATCGTGATCCTGACCAGGATCGCCCTGAACGTGCTGACGAGATTCACCACCCGCGTGATCGAACGAAGCAAGAAGATCGATGACGAGAGCTGGGCAAAAGAGCTGACGACTTCAATGACTCTGTTCAGGAGCGTCGGCCGCTACCTGATCTACTTTGCCGCTTTCTGTCTCATCGTCAATCAGCTCGGCTACGGTTCCGTCCTGTCCAACATCGTGACCGCCGCCGGTGTCGGAGCCCTGATCATCTCTCTGGGCGCTCAAAGCATCATCAAGGATGTGATCGCCGGAGCTTTCATCATCTTTGAAAGGCAGTACGCTGTCGGCGATTTCGTCAAGATCAATGACTACGACGGAACAGTGACCTCTGTCGCAATGCGCTGCACCTATCTGAAGAACTGGAAAGGCTATCAGATCATCATCCCGAACGGCCAGATCAATACCGTCATCAACTATTCCGGCGACTTCAACATGGCCATCGTCGAGATCCCGGTCCCGTACGACTGCGACCTCGACAGGATCTTCTCCATTCTGAACGAAGAAGCTCTGGCATACTACGAAAACAACAGGGACATCTGTTTTGACAAGCCGAGCGTCCTCGGCATCAACTCCTTTGACGATTCCTCCATGGCTTTCTCCATCCTCATGAAAGCTGTCAAGAGGAATCACTTCAAGATACAGAGGGACTTGAGGGTCGCGATCAAAAAGAGATTCGACAAGGAAGGGATCTCCATTCCATTCCCTCAGATCGATGTTCACGAAGTAAAATGACAAAAGGCGAGTACCTCGCCTTTTTCTTATGTCTCTTCTTCGTTCTTTCTCTTCCTGATCAGATGCTGCAGCGTCTTGAGCAGCTTGTCCGGATCGAACGGCTTTGCGATGTGTGTATCCATGCCGGCATCCAGGGAATCCCGGATGTCGTTTTCATGCGCGTTCGCGCTGATCGCAATGATCGGGATCTCTTTGCTGTAGACCTTGTCCAGAGCCCTGATCGCCCGGGCAGCCTCAAGACCGTTCATGAGCGGCATCTGCAGATCCATGAGGATCGCGCTGTAATAGCCGTCACCGTTCCTTTCCATCATCTCCAGACATTCCTGTCCGTTGACCGCCCTTTCGACCTCGATCCCGTACCGGGAAAGGACCATGATCGCGATCTCCGCATTGATGTCGTTGTCTTCCGCCAGAAGGACGCGGGTACCGATCAGATCTTCGCTGTCGTCCTCTTTCGGCAGGACCACCTCATCGACCTCGCTTTTTTTCAGATCGAGTTCGATCGTGAATGTCGAACCCTCGCCCGGCTTGCTTTGAACGCTGATGCTTCCGCCCATCTGCTTCAGAACCTTGTAAGAGATCGCCAGACCCAGTCCGCTGCCTTGCACCTCGTTGACGGTCGTCCTCTTCTCTCTTGAAAAACTGTCGAAGA
>JAILBD010000183.1 GCA_024681275.1 Erysipelotrichaceae bacterium | reverse complement strand
TGCGTCTGTCTGACAGCTGCGATCTCTTTCTTATTAAAAGGAAAAGTCATCGGTGTCGGCATTGGTACGCTGATCGCCATGCTGGGGGTAGGAAGAGTCATCAACTTCATCAACTCTCACTTTGATATTCACTACTGATACAGAGTAATTTGGGAACATGTTCCCAATATTATCTGAATAAATAAAAAGTTCACATCCGCTCACGTTGATCCGGATTGAAGATCGGCTTATGTCATCGTGAATGTTTAGCTTATGTCGTTATTTCAGATGCGGCAGACCCTTTGGTCTGCTGTTTCTTTTATAATGAAGGGTGATATGATCGATCACAGCTACTTTTTCTGCTGCTGACGGGCCTTTCTTTCCTGAACCAAGGCACTTAGTTTTTTTAGGTATTCGTTCTCCGCTCTTACATATTGAAGTTCCTCGAGAAGCTCTTTTCTTGTCTTGTCGCAGTCTTTCTTCTTTGCGGAATCGGCTTTCTTATTCTCCATGGGCTTTCTTCCTCTTTTTAATGATTGTAACCCATCTATGCCATCTTCCATATAGATCTTATGCCATTTGATGAGAAGATCGTCGCCAATACCGGCAGAGAGAGCCGCAGACTTGTAGGATTCCCCATTTTCGACCCTTCTGATGAGTTCAAGTCTCTGATCGATATCCAGCGTCGGTCTTCCGTGTTCAAGGCCTGCTTCACCCAGGGAATCGTAGATCCTTATCCAGTCTCTTACCTGATTAAGAAAACAGTCTCTTTCTCTGAACCCGGGTGGAGTGGCAATATAAATGCCTTCCTTCCGCTTTCGAATACACTCCAGTTTGAATTCCTTTGAATACTTCATAAATAAAAAGTGAACCTCCTTTTAAGTTGGTCCAACTTTTTGGGTTCACTTCACTCACAGTACCCACATTTTTATTTTGCAATGTTATATAGGAAAAGTGCTCTAGAATTCATAATTTTGTCACCCAGTAAAACTTTTGTTTCGCAATGATAGCTATTTTTATATCGATAAAATAAGGTAATATTATATTTTTTCACATCCTTAATAACATATTTGCATAACTCACTATAAAGCAGTCCGCTTGTTGTAGAAAACACAAAATTTTTAACAGATTTTGTAATAGATGATTTATTACCGTCGTTTGTAATTGTGATATTTGCAGGAAGGTTGCTGTCTTGATTATCAACAACAAAACTCTGCTCTGAAAGCAAAGCCATCATGATGGTAAAGAAGTCTCCTAGAGATTTACTGTCATATGAATTAGATTGAGAACTAATACGTCTGACCGGTAAACGGAATTCAATTACCGCTTCATCTTTGATTCTATTGTCGTGTAAAACAACATAAGTATTGCCGAGATTTCCAAAATTCATAACACCAATGTTTTTGGATTTATACGGATGTCGAGTGGATAGATTGTTAATCTCAATTGTTACGAGTCGATCGATTAAAAGAGATTGAATTTCTTTCGCAAACAGTTCTTTGTCTTTTGCAATTTCCATTTTCTCTTCGACTTTTCTGATATATGTTTCATCCGGATGAAAATCAAATTGACGAAGTGTATTGGGATCAATATCAAGCATCGCACATAGACGAGCTGCCAGCAAAACAGATGGATTATCCATTTCTCCGTTGATGATCTTGTAGATTGTTGTATGGGAAACACCATAATCCTCGGCCAGATCATATGGAGATTTATCATTTAGTTTTTCTTTGACTATTTCCGAGAAGTTCATATCTATATAATAACACCATAAATAAATATTTACAAAAATATTGATAAAATGGCGATATGAGTAGTATCATATAATTAGATAAATATTTATAAAAATATTTACAGTGGTCTTTGACAAACAGTCCAATAGTGGACTCATATGCTTAGGCACAACAAATTAGCAAGAACTATAATAGTAAGCTTTGCGGAAAGGAAAAAAGAAAATGAACAGAATATCGTGGAAAGAAAAAGCCGACATGGTGATCATGTATCCCCAGATAAGCCTGAAACAGATTCAGAAGCTGTTGGGAGTAGGACAACCTTCTGCCATTCAGATCAGGGATCAGGCACTAAAGCTTGCGAGAAAGAACGGAAGATGGGTAGGAGATAAAAAGGTCCCGACCGATCTTCTGCTTGAAACCGTAGGTCTTGACTATGAGTATTTCAAGAAAATGGCCAAGCAGGAGTATCTGTCCAGCAAAGAGCAGTACTGATTTTATGAGAAATTCAAAAATAGAAAGACTGTTGCAGAAAGACGATAACGCTCTAACAAAAGATGATCGTAAGGCCATTAAAGACGAGCTGGATAAATATAAGGTTAAGAATATTCCTATATATCCTTATCCAAAAGGAAACGAGATTTATTTTCGGATCGTATACGAAAGCCAGTCGTTCCCCGGATATGACGATTTCGATGATGCTTATGAAGATTATCGGGATCTGAAAAAGGGAAGGAAAACAGTTGAAGATCTCAAGAACATCCGGTCCAAGAAAAGGATCTCCGAGATCACGCTGGATGATGGTCTGGAAAGGCTTCTGGATAAGCATAAGAAACAGTACAAGAACGGAGAGCTGAAATACAGCAGCTACAAGAAGAAGGAAAGTACGATCAGGTATCATATTCTGCCGTTCTTCAACAAGAAACCGCTGGCTAAGATCAACAAGAGTGACATTGCTCATTTTGTCGATCATATCAAGTACGAGGAACTGTCTTACCGGCATAAAAAGGGTGAGGAGAAAAGGTTATCCATCGCCATGCAGAAGGAGGTCCTGATCTTCTTCAAGATGCTTTACAAGGAAACGAAAAGATGGTTCAACATCGAAACGAATATCGATATTGATTATGAAGTCGAAATGCCCAGTCTTGTAAAGGCCAGGAGGCAATACAGCAACAAAGTCGCAAAAGAGATTGCCGATATCTATAACGGCGAACTATATAGAATGATGGAAAGCCTGGAAAAACTTGAAAGCGGAGTCTACAACTCGGTCTTCGGAATCATGTTCATCATATTCTTCACCGGAATGAGGATCGATGAAGCTACTGCCCTGAAGGTAAAGGATTACGATCCGGTCAATAAAACGCTGACGATTGAAAAGAGCATCTCTTGGCACCCGGATAAAGAGAAGACCAGCAGCTCCTACGAGATCACAACGACCAAGACCGGAGCTGAAAGGACGATCCTTATAGGGGATACGATCTGCACATATCTGGATCGGTATATCGATAAATTGAGAAAATTATCATTCTATTCAGATGATATGTTCATCTTCTGCAGGCTTGAATATGCCAGGACCGACGACAAGATAACGGATGCATTTTCGCTTAAGACATTCAGTAATCATATCAGACAGGCCTATATCGATGCCGGTATCGTTAAAGGGGAGGAACCGATCCCGAAGAACCATCTGGCAAGGCATGCATTCAATACTTTGCTCAAGAACAACCATGTCGAAGAATACGACCGTAAAGAATACCTGGGCCATTCAAACGGCACCAGCGTCAATGAAGGATATACTCACAAATCAAGGAAGGAGGAAGCTAAAATCGTAAGAATTGCAGAGAAATCTTGCAGAAATCTTGCAGAAAACATCATGGGTATTAAAAAACGCCCTAAATAAGGCGTTTTACGTTCATTGGCTGCGGATGAAGGATTCGAACCTTCGAAATGGTGGATTCAGAGTCCACTGCCTTACCGCTTGGCTAATCCGCAAGGACAATAACTATTATATAATATAAAAATCATTTTTGGTAAAAAAATTCAGTTGAAATTCACAATTTGAGATTAAGATAAGATTATGGCAAAACTATTGATCGTAGATGATGAAGAAAAGATCAGGGAAATGATCGGGAAATTTGCCCTTCATGAGGGATATGAAGTGGTATTGGCAAGCAATGGAAAGGAAGCTTTAGAACTTTTTGAAGGTTCGGATTTTGATCTTGTCGTGCTGGATGTCATGATGCCTGTGATGGATGGATATGAGACTTTGAAGAAAATGAAAGAGATCAGGGATGTTCCTTGCATTTTTCTGACGGCTTTAGGTCAGGAATATGACCGCATCTATGGTTTTGATATCGGTGCAGAGGATTATGTGACAAAACCTTTTTCTCCAAAGGAGCTGATGATGAGGATCAAGGTCATCCTCAAAAGAGAGAATAAGAGCGTCTCTTCCAGGATCGCTGTAGATGGTCTGATCGTGGATGAAGATGCCCATACCGTTACTGTGGATGGGACCAGAGTCGATATGGCAAACAAGGAATATGAGCTTCTGCTCTATCTGCTGAAAAACAGAGGAAATGCTTTGACCAGACAGTCTATCATTTCGAAAGTCTGGGGTTATGAGTATGATTCGGATGATAGGACTTTGGATACACATATGAAGCTGCTGCGTAAGGATTTAGGTGAATATGGCAAATATATCACAACGATCAGAGGTGTAGGATACCGTTTTGAAAAAGAAATATAGTCTGACTTTTCAGCTGGTCATCATCTTGCTGAGTTTCGTTGTCGTTGTCATGGGTCTGGTCTATTTCGTGCAGACGACTTTTCTGGATGATTTCTATAAGTCCAATAAAATGAAATCACTGCAGAATGTCGGACGAACTGTTGCGGATTTCGTATTTGATGAAAATTTCGATGAGGAGATCGAGCATCTTTCGATGTCCAATGAAGTCTGCGTGCGTGTCGTCTCCAATAATGAGACGTATTCATATACAGGTGCCTGTACGTTGAGAGGGATCGATCATGTCACGATCAATGCCATTGCTTCTGAGGTCAGCAAGACAGAGGCTGGAGAAAAGCTCTTTGATGATTTCCATTATCAGCGCAATCCCATGGATAAGCCGGAGGACGTCTATATCTTTGCGAAACTGTTCTCGATCGATGAAGAGCCGGTCATGGTGATGGTCTCTTCAGGCATCACGCCGCTGAATACGACGATCTCAACGATCAAATCGCAATATCTGCTGATCCTTGTCATCATCATCCTGATGACTCTTATCCTGGCTTTGATCCTTTCCAGATACATCCTGAGGCCGATCAGACAGATCAATGATGAGTCTAAGAACCTTTCCAAAGGAAAATATGATCTGGAAAAGGTGAGGACGGTTTCGAAAGAGTTCGATGAACTCAATGAGACTTTGAAAGATGCCAATGAAGACATCTTGAAGGCTGATAAGGCCAAAAAGGAACTGCTGGGTAACGTTTCTCATGATTTGCGCACGCCTCTGACGATGATCGTCGGTTATGGGGAAATGATCAGGGATCTTCCGGAAGAGAATAACGAAGAAAATATCAATGTGATCATCGATGAGGCCAAAAGGCTTTCAACTCTGGTCGATGATCTGATCGACATTTCCAAGATCGATGCGATCAGTCTCGAGTTGAATAAAGAAAAGATCTCCCTGAATGATCTGCTGAAAGAAGTCTATCATCAGTATGAGAAATACTGTGAGAATCAAGGCATCGATCTGCAGCTGGATCTGAGCGAGGATGTCTTCGTTGAACTTGATGCCAAGAGGATCAAACAGGTCCTTTACAATTTTGTCAATAACGCTTTGAATTACAACAGCAAGGATGATAAGAAGATCGTGATCGGATCTGAGAAGAAAGATGATTCCTATCGGGTCTATGTCTACGATAACGGAGAGGGTATCGAAGAGAAGGATATCCGCAATATCTGGGATCGCTATTACAAGGTCGACAAGGAACATAAGAGACATCACATAGGTTCCGGTATCGGCCTTTCACTGGCCAGGGAACTGTTGAATGCACATGGCTTGAACTATGGTGTGGAATCGAAAAAAGGAGAGTACTCGAAATTCTATTTCGATGTGAATGCGATCTAAACCTGTAGAGATACAGGTTTTTTAAACTATAATAGAAGTATCGAAACCGAGGGCACGAGTATGAAGATCGTTTTGGAACATCTGACCAAGAAATTTATCTCCCGACATAATAAAAATGAGATCGTGACTGCAGTGAACGATTTTGATTTTGAGATCCCTGATGGAAAACTGATCGGGCTTTTAGGTCCTTCCGGCTGCGGAAAATCCACGACGCTGAATCTGATCTGTGGTCTGGAAGCGCCGACTTCCGGCAGGATCTATTTTGGCGATCTGGATGTGACAGATCTGCCTCCGGAGAATAGAGGAGTCGGCATGGTGTTTCAGAATTATGCCTTATATCCACATCTATCGGTCGCTGCGAACATCAGATTTCCTTTGGAGAACCTCAAAGGTGCCGATAAATTAAGCAAAGAAGAGATCGCCAAACGGGCTCTGGAGGCGGCAAAACTGGTCCAGATCGAAACGTTGATGGAGAGGAAACCGTCTGAGCTTTCAGGTGGCCAGCAGCAGAGAGTTGCGATCGCGAGAGCTCTGGTGAAAACTCCGGGAGTTCTTCTTTTGGATGAGCCTCTGTCGAATCTGGATGCCAGACTGAGACTGCAGACCAGGGAACAGATCAGAAGGATACAGAAGGAGACAGGCGTCACAACGATCTTCGTTACCCATGACCAGGAAGAGGCGATGTCGATCTCTGATTTCATCGTCGTCATGAAGGCCGGTATCCTGCAGCAGATGGGCAGACCGCAGGAAGTCTACAATGAGCCGGTCAATCTTTTTGTCGCTCAGTTCCTTGGCAATCCTGCCATCAACTTGTTCGACGGATATATCAAAGATCATAAACTGTATATCGGTGATGAGTGCATCGGTGAAAGGGATGCCGAAGATCAGGATGTCCATGTCGGTATCAGACCGGAGGCCTTCGTTCCGGATAAGAACGGTCCTTTCAGTTGCCTCTTTGACAGAGTTGAGACGACAGGCAGGGATACCAGTATCGTCACGCATCATGAGAAATGCACTTCTGATGAGGACATAAGGGCTATCGTCTCTGCCGATGAAGAACTCAATAACGAAAACGGGATCATTCGCTTTTCTTTGAAGCCGGCCAAGGTCCATGTCTTCTCCAAGAAAGATGAAAAGGTGATCAATGAGTAAGAACAATAATCTGAAAGGGTGGTTGTATCTGCTGCCGGCGCTGCTATTCATCGGCGTTTTCATGGTGTATCCGCTCATCGATGTCTTCGTCTATTCTTTTGAGGAAGGCTACAATTTCGCCTCCCAGACTTACGAAGGCGTCGGTCTCTACAACTATTCCTATGTCCTGCACGATCCTTATTTCATGCAGGCAGTGAAAAACACTTTCATACTGGTCATCATCACCGTTCCGCTTTCGACAGGTATCGCTTTACTGATATCGCTGGCGCTGAATTCTGTGAGCAGGCTCAAGGAAGTCTTTCAGACCATCTTTTTCCTGCCTTATGTCACCAATACGCTGGCGGTCGGTCTGGTCTTCATGATCCTGTTCAAAAAGACGGCGTATTCTGAAGGCCTGATCAATCTTCTGTTGAACAGTTTCGGTTTCTCTTCGATCGATTTCATCGAGGGACCATATTGGGCGAAGATGTTTGTCCTTTGTTTCTATACCATCTGGGTCGTCCTGCCTTTCAAGATCCTGATATTGACTTCCGCTCTGGCTTCAGTCAACA
>JAILBD010000163.1 GCA_024681275.1 Erysipelotrichaceae bacterium | reverse complement strand
CACGACCAGTCGGAGGCCATGACGCTGTCCACGAAGGTCGCTCTGATCAAGCTGGGTCTTCTGCAGCAGTACTGTCCGCCGCTCGAACTCTATGGCGAGCCGGCCAACATCTTCTGTGCAGACTTCATGGGCAATCCATCCATGAACTTCGTCGAATGCCACGGTGTCAGAAAGGGCAAGAAGCTCGATCTGACTTCCAGGAGCTTTGAAGTCGAGTTCACGCCGAACACAGATCTCGATCTGCCTGAAGAGGGCGAATATGTCCTGGGTATCAGACCTGAGTTCGTCAACATCTCGGATGAGGGCCTTGAGGCGACAGTCATCTCTTCCCTGCCTTCCGGCATGGAGACGACACTGTCCCTGGCTGTCGATGACATCACGCTGTCCGCTGTCGCATTCGGCAGCATCGACTTTGCGATGGATTCAAAAGTCAGATTCAGCTTCAGCGGTGACCGCTATGTCCTTTTTGACAAGGAGAGCGGAAACAAGCTGTCCCTGGGTTCGCTGAAGATCATTCACTGATCGTCATGAACGATAAGAGGAATGAGAGTTTAACGGAAAGATTTGCAGGACGATTGACCAATATCGTCCTGCTTGGTTTTTTCACGACTCTGTGCTCTCTGCCGGTCATCACTGCCGGTGCGGCTTTCACATCGCTTAACGTGGCGACGAAGGCTTACCTGTATGATGACGATGACAAGCCGCTGCGCATCTTTTTCAGTTCTTTCAAAGAGGTCTTTCCTCTGGCGACCAAGGTGTGGCTCCTGCATGTCCCGGTCCTGGCGATCCTGGTCTGGGATATCGTCTACTACCGGACCAGCGATGCGACGCTGGATATTCTGGCTGCAGCCGCGATCTTCGTCCTGTTAGTCTTTGTGATCCTGGAGATGCAGATGGTCTTCGTGCTGATCGGCAAGAACAGGACCAGGAAGGTCTGGCCTTGCATCAAAATGGCCCTGGATATATCGGCCAACTGTTTCTGGCATTGCGCGATGCTGCTTCTTTTCACGGCAAGCGTCATCGCGGTGTCTCTTTTCATCTTCAGGGGCCTGCTGCTGGTGATGCCGGGCGTGATCGCCTTCATCAACTGGCAGTTCATACCGGAAATATTGAGAAGATACAGATTCAGAGAACAAAGATAGAGCTGCTTCGGCAGCTTTTTCTGACAAGTCGTAATAGAATACAAAAGAAAAACAAATGCTGATAGATTAAAATAGAAGTAAGAAGAAAAGGCGGAACATCACATGGACAAGAAGAAAAACAGACAGATGATCCAGAAACTAATGCTCTCATTATTACCGATACAGGTCCTGCTGGCGGTGACCGGCGCGCTGAGCTCTTTCATCTCAGGCTATTTTGCCAGCAACTTTGTCGGTATCGATGCGATGTCCGCCGTTGGTCTGTTTGCGCCTATCAACATGCTGATCGGTGCGGTCGGGACGATCATCGCCGGTGGTTCCGCCATCATCTGCGGCAAGTATCTGGGTGCCAATCAGAAGAACAAGCTTCATCAGGTCTTCTCTTTGGATCTGATGCTGGCTTTTATCGTCTCGCTTCTTCTGACGCTCGTCTTTGGAGTGATGGGTCTTCTCGGTTCCGGAAGCCTCTTTACAAGAGACGAGATAGTGAGACCGGTCTTTGACCGTTATCTCTTGGGTCAGTCTTTCGGTATCATTCCGAGAGTGCTCACTTATCAGCTGCCTATCTTCCTTTCCATGGAATCTCAAAGCAAGCGTTCGCTGGGTTCCAGTATCGTATATATCATACTGAACGGGATCCTGAACTTCGTGTTCGTTCAGTTCCTGCATACAGAAGAGATGGGTCTGGCTCTGGCAAATTCGATCAGTCTGTGGATCCTTTTCATCATTCAGCTCGATTATTTCATGTCGGAAAGGTCGATGCTGAGGTTCGCTTTATGGCTGATCGACTGGAAGCGGATACCGGAGATCATCAAGGTCGGTTTCCCGGGCGCGGCGACTTATATCTATCAGACACTGCGTGGACTGATCGTCAACGGCCTGCTGGAATCCTATATCGGCAGCATAGCCATCTCCGCCTTTGCGACGTCCAACAATATCATGAGCCTGTTCTGGGCCATCCCAACCGGCATGCAGGCGGTCTCGAGACTTCTGATCACGGTCAGCGTGGGAGAGGAAGACAGGGAAACGCTCTGCAATATCATGCGCATCGTGTTCACCAGGTATATCCCGATCATGCTGGGGGTGGATCTGTGCATCTTCCTTATGGCCGATCCGCTGACTTCCCTGTTCTACAGGGATGCCGCTTCTGAAGTGTTCAGGATGTCGGCGGATGGATTGCGGATACTGCCTTGGTGCATGCCTCTTTCGATCATCCTGATGGTATTTATCAGCTACTACCAGTCTGTAGGCAAGACCCTGCTGATCAACTTCCTTTCCATACTGGATGGCGTGTTTGATGTCGTCCTCTTCTCGTGGCTGCTGATCTCGTCCATGGGCATCAATGGCGTATACTGGGCCAACATATTCAATGGCGTGGTGACCACTTTCGTCATCATCCTGCATGCGTGCATAGCGAACAGAAAGATCCCGGTCAACATGGAAGAGCTCCTGGCCATCCCGAAGGATCTCGGCGTTGACGAAGACAACAGGATCGACATCAGCGTTTCCAGCATGGAGGATGTCGTTTCGGTATCCAGAAGTGTGCAGGAGTTCTGCCGGCAGAAAGGCATCGATGAAAAGCGTTCCTATCTGGCGGGTCTGGCTACAGAGGAGATGGCCGGAAATGTCATCGATCACGGCTTCGTCAAGGACAACAAAGAGCACAACATCGATATCCGGGTCACATACAAGGATGACTCCGTCCTGCTTCGCATCAAGGATGACTGTGTTCCTTTCGATCCGAAAACGAGAAGCGAGATCACGGATCCTTCCGATCCGACGAAGAACATCGGTGTCCGCATGATCTACAAGATCATGCATGATATCGATTACCAGAACATCCTGGGTCTCAATGTCCTGACGATCAGGGTCTGATATATAAGCGCATAAGAGACAAGGTATAATGGACTTAAGGATTAAAAAAAGGAACACATATGAAGATAGATGTTTTGAAAGAAGATGATCTGATCACTCTGGTCCCATACGGACGCATCGATACCAATTCTGCCGAAGAGTTCGAAGAGACGCTCTTACAGAGCCTGGACATCCAGCACAATCTGATCATCGATCTGAAAGAATGTGACTATATCTCTTCTTCCGGTCTGCGCGTCTTTTTGGCTGCGAAGAAAGAACTGGGAGACAAGGGCGGTTTCTCGATCACCAATGTCAATCCGACGATCTACGACGTCTTTGAGATGACGGGTTTCACCTCGATCTTCCATATAAAGAATAGCGAGACCGACAGCAAAGATATCAAGGTCATCTTCTTCGATATCGATGGCACGCTCCTTTCTCACAGGACCGGCAAGGTCCCGGAGAGCACGATCAGGTCTCTGAAGCAGCTGCAGGATAACGGCATCAAGGTCGTCGTTGCGACAGGCAGGGACATCAACGAGATGAAGAAGCTTCCGCTGGATGGCATCCATTTCAATGGCTACCTGACCCTGAATGGCAACATCTGTCTGGATGAGAACGAGAAGATGTTTGCCGGAAACGAGATCGATGCGGGTGAAGTGGAGGTCCTGGTGTCCATCTTCAAAGCAGGCAAGATCCCGTTCGTTCTGATCGGCGAGGAAAAACGTTACATCAACTATGTCGATGATACGGTCATCAAAACACAGGAATCCACTCATGGGACGATACCGGATATCGGCGAGTACAACGGGGAAAAGATCTACCAGTGTCTGGCTTTCGTCAATGACAATATCCGTCAGAAACTGGATGACATGCTGGACAACTGCGTGATCACCAGCTGGAACGATACGGGCCTGGATATCATCGCCAAGACCGGTGGCAAGGCTGCCGGTATACAGAAGTTCCTGGATAAGGAAGAGCTGTCCCGTTCACAGACGATGGCTTTCGGCGATGGGGAGAACGACCTGACGATGCTGAAGTTTACAGGTACCGGTGTTGCCATGGGCAATGCCTGTGATCTGCTGAAAAAAGGCGCCGACTACGTCACGGCCGATATCGATGACGATGGCATCGAAAAGGCCCTGAAGCATTTCGGACTCATCTGACAGCCTGCGGGCTGTTTTTAATGTGCTCATGTTGCGAACGTCATGTTTTACTGAAGTTCAAGGTCCTTTTTTGTTATCATATTGATATAGCTATGGATACGACTTTATGGGAAGTGAACATATGAAGAACAAGAAAAAAGTATCTTTATTCAGGATCTTTCTGCTGGATCTGATGGTCCTGCTTCTGATCGGTGTGACCCTTTTTGTATTGGAGACGCGGATCACCGAAGAAGCGCAGAAGAAAAATCTTGCGCAGCGTCTGGAATCGATCACGGCAACTTTTTCCAAATCCTATGAGGAGACCAGAGAGGTCACGGATCTCTACAACATGTCTCTGAAGGCAAAGGTGGAGTCACTGGCGTATCTGATCGATCACGAAGAGGATGTCGATATCCCCGGACTGAAGAAGATCTGGCAGGTCGACGGCATCTACATCGATGAGATACCCAAGAGAGAAAAGGATTATACCTACTTCCAGACCTACTCAGCTTCAGGAAGATCAGTCACGATCAAACAGAACGTGAGCGTTCTCAATGAGATCCTGAACAACATCTACACGGAAAACAGGATCCTGCAGCGTCTGGTGAATCTGGAGGACCTTTTCTTCATCGTCACTTCCAGATCCGGACAGATCGTCTACTATCCTCAGGAGGAGTACATCGGACAGAACATCTCTGTTCTGGGTGTCGCTTTGGATGATCTGGTCGAGAAAGACGCAAAGTGGATGCGGGTGGCGAAAAGGAACTATTACACGTCCACAGTGACCAACGAAGAGCTGGAGATCAAGATCACCTGTGGTGTCGCTTCGGCAGCCATGACGGCCAATTCCCATATGGCGGTCGGTGTCCTGTTCATGGTCATCTGCATCATCTTCACCATCATCTTCCTCTACACTTATTTTGCGAAACAGGAAGAGAAGAGGGCTGGCCGTTCCGGTATGATATGGCATACGGTAGCCGGCAGAAAGATGATCGTCTTTTCACTTCTCGGTCTCATGTCGATCGGTGCGGTGACCTACTACATTCAGACCCTTTTCTCTTTGTCGATGTACTCCATCGCCAAAGACAATGAGATCGCCGAGATAAAGGCGAATGTGGAGGAAGGCAAGCACAGCATTGAAGAGCTGACCAAACTGTATAACGATTCCCATCTGGTCAAGGCGCAGATCATTTCCCGCATCCTTTCGACGCATCCTGAACTGCAGACCAAGGAAGAACTCAGGAAGCTGTCGAAGATCTTCGATCTGGAATATATCATGTTGTTTGATGAAAACGGCGTTGAGACTCTGTCGGATTCCGGAATCAAGGGATTCGTCATTTCGGACGATCCGGAATCGCAGTCTTACGCTTTCAATGTTCTGAAACACGGCATCCCTTATGTGGTACAGGAGGCGATGCCGGATGATCTGACGGGCGATTACCATCAGTTCATCGGTGTGCTCATGACCGACGAAGAAGGTGAAAGCAACGGTTTCCTGCAGATAGCGATCTCGACATTGAAGCTGGATACCCTGCTGGAGGAGGCTTCGCTGAAGACCATCTTATCCAATTCCATTGCCGGCACAGGCGATGAGATCATCGCCGTCGATTCAAAGACGGGCGTCGTCACTTTTGCCAGCATGGGCGATTTTGAAGAGGTCAAAGCTGTCGACCTGGGTCTGCAGGAGGATCAGCTCAAGAACCGCTTCTTCGGATATATCAACGTGGACGGAGTCAGATACTATGCCAATTCCGTTGATATCGATGGTCAGTACATCTATGTCGCTGAGAACTCCGAAAGTCTGTTCTCGGGCCGCAGCAGGATGACGGTCGTGACCCAGCTGCTGTGCATGTTCAACATGATGCTGTATTCGATCTACATGTATTTCCATGATGTCGAAGATCTCCGTGAGATCACGGAAGATCTCTATGTCGAAGTGACCAATGCCGAGGGCCAGGTCAAAACGACGCAGAACATCGTCACCAGGATGATGAAGAGGCGTATCGAATGGAACAACAAGACCCCGGAAGAGAAGACTTCGGTCATCGTGCGCTACATCGTCGGTTTCTTTGCGGTGATCTTCCTGATCATACTGCCGTTCAGAAACGTCATCTATACGGAGGATACGATCTTCGGTTTCATCGTTTCCAACAAGTGGGAGAAGGGCTTCAATGTCTTTGCCCTGACCGAATCGCTGATCATCATCTTTGAGTATCTATTCATCGTCAATGTCTTTGACTGGACGAGCAACGAAGTGATCCGTCTGGTCAATCCGAAATCCGAGACGATGGTCAGACTTCTGAGAAGCTTCATGCATTACATCTGCGCGATCGCGATGATCTACCTATGCCTGTCCTTCTTCGGCTTCGATTCGAGGTCCCTGCTGGCATCAGCCGGTCTGCTGACGCTGATCGTAGGTCTCGGGGCAAGAGACCTCATCACCGATATCCTGAGCGGTATCTTCATCATCTTTGAACATGAGTTCCAGGTCGGTGACATCATCGAGATCAACGGCTACAAGGGCAGAGTCCTGGAGATCGGCATCCGTACGACCAAGATCATGAACTCTTACCAGGATGTCAAGTCCGTCAACAACCGGAATCTTTCGAATGTCGTCAACAAGACCAGAAGGAACTCCAATGTCGACGTCCTTCTGACCCTTCCGTTCAACTGCAATCTGGAAGAGATCGAGGAGATCCTCAACAAGGAACTGCCGAAGATCAAAGATAAAGTCGATTACATCATCAGCGGCCCTGCCTATGGCGGTGTCGATGAGATCAAGGGCAGCAGCATGGTCCTGTGCATCCGTACCGAATGTCTGGAAGCCTACAAGTTTGAAGTCAGGACGCTTGTCAACAGAGAGATCAAGGCCCTCTTTGACAAGCACGGTATCAGGATCGGCTGATCATGAGGTATCTGGGACTGGATCTGGGATCGGTGACCTGCGGGATCGCAAGGTCAGAGACCGGACGACTGGCACAGCCTGTCAGGACCATGCGTTTCAGAAGAGACGACTATGATGATGCGATCGACAAGCTGCTGGAACTGTTCAAGGAAGAAAAGCCTGATCTGGTGGTGATGGGTTATCCGCTGCTGGAAAACGATGATGAAGGGCCAAGAGCCGCCCTTTCAAGGGAGGTTGCCGAGATCCTGGAACAGGAATCCGGCATCAGGGTCGTCCTGCAGGATGAAAGGAGCACGACCAAGGATTCCGAGGAATTCCTGATCAAGGCCAACGTTTCCCGCAAAAAGAGAAAGAAGATCATCGACCAGCAGGCCGCGGTCAGGATCCTGCAGTATTATCTGGATAAAAACAAAGAGGATCGATGATCCTCTTTTAAAATGGATATTTGATTGTTTCCGGAACTTTTGTTTATCTGACGAGCTCGATCTTCCAGTCTTTGAGTTCCCTGATCTCGGACCAGAGGGTCCTGATGATGTCCATGACGGCGATGTCCATGTTGTAGGTATCGCTCAGGGAGGAGAGAAGAGACGGGATGACTTTGAT
>JAILBD010000156.1 GCA_024681275.1 Erysipelotrichaceae bacterium | reverse complement strand
CCTTGGCGGAACGCGGACAGTTTACGACATCTTCCTCGTCAAATTCGATCCTGTATCTGCCGAAACATCCCGTCAGGCTCATCAGCAGTATCCCCACCAGCATCACCTTTCTGATCATTTTTTGAGCTCCTTCCAGTTCAGGTGATTCAGAAGCTCCTGATCAGGAGCGTTGCCGGAAACGCCGTAGACATCGCCATACTGATTTTCATAGACATGGTCGGCGCTGACAGACACATCGACATTCTGACCATAGGAATTCTGATAGACATTGACTCCTCTGATCGCCTCGCTCCTTGCCTGAGAGATCCGGGAATCGGAAGCCATCTTCCTGTTCCAGGAATCCATGATCATGTCGGACATGGCCGCCGAATTCTGTGCCAGTGTCTGCGTGAGCCTCTGCTGGTTGTACATGAGATTCTGCATGTTGGCCTGGGCGATGCCCTGAAAACGCATCGTCTCCTGCAGACGCATCTGGATCCGCTGCGCATTCATCTCATAGAAACGGGAACGCAGATCCTGATCCATATGGAAAGTCTGCACGAAATCCATGAAGTCATTGAAAGCTTCCTTCTCGTATTCCTTCGGCGTCACCAGCAGGAACTTGTTTCTGGCACCCCAGTCGATGGCATCGCAGGGGCTGCCCTGTCCGAGTTTGCCGGAACTCTTCTCGGCCTGCTTGTTCTTGATCGCCGCACCCATGAGACCCATCAGCGGATTGATCGCACTCAACATGGAAGCCGGTGAATAATATTCGATCCCGTTGTAATCCATCCCGGCCACGACCGTGCATTTCGCACCGCTTTTGGCGATCCCCTCATAACGGCGCATGAAAGAACGCACCAGGACGTTGTTGGCCTTGGTCTCTACGCCGAAATAAGCATCCCTTTGAAATGCCGCCTCGTATTCCGACATGAAATCGCGGTAGGCCTCTTCTTTGTTCTGACCGCAGATGCTGGGCATGTCCGCCTCTCCCACAGCCCTCAGATCCATCTGGGACAGGGCCCTGGCAAACTGATCCAGATAATCCTCAGGCTCGATAAAATCGCGCAAGGAATCCCATCTGACATCAGCCATCTGCTTCAGGGTCATCGTCAGCATCCTGTTTTTGTAGGTCGTGAACTTCTCATCGCTCAATCCGAAGATCATGATGTTCCTGCCAGTATCGATCGCATGAGCCGTGATGAAAAACGGCACGCTCTCATGCTGGAAAGCATCTCCCACCAGGGAAGCACCCGTCATATAGGAGTCAGCTATGACGGCCTTGGCGCAGACTCTTCCCTGCTGATCACAGAAGTTTTTAAAATCACTCATAACTCTTGCCTTTCTCAGGTATCCATACCTGTCTTTGAGATCCGTATTATTGTGTGTTCAATATCCTGATTTCATTATAATAGACTCGTTCTTCCATGTCTAAGTCACATGTATAGAAAAAGGCTCCCTGGGAGCCTGTATATCATTCCTTTATGGAAAAGCCCTTTCAGAAAAGGCTCATCTGATCCTCGATCACGGAAACGGATCTGTGGACCTTCACGACATCATCTTCTTCCAGCTTCCCTATCAGAAGAGGGCTCTTGGGATCATGATGTCTCCGGTTTTCCGCCACGATCTTTTTGTCATAGTTGGCATAACAGTACCTGCAGTAATGCATGCAGGAATTGTAAGCCCCGATATCATTTCCCAGCAGGCATTCGCAGCCCTGTCTGGTGAAGTTTCCCCTGTTCTCTTTGAGTTTCAGTCCCGTCGCCTCTTCCAGAACCTTCCGGCTCAGACAGCCCGAAGCATCCGCTCCGAACCTCTCAAGCTCCCTTTCTTCATGGCAGAGCCTGATCCTCATGCCGTAACGCGCAGCGATCTTCACAAAGCACTCCGTCAGATATTCCTGATCCTGCCTGCTGACCTCCCTCACTTCGGGGAAGTTGCGCCTGGTCTTCTCATAGAGATCGATGAAACTGATGATGCAGGCATTGCAGCATCCCTGCAGATACTTCGCCATCTTTTCGAAGATCAGAAGGTGGTAGTCCAAGGAATACCTTTCCGAGATGAAGATCGGATCATAACGCCATACGACGCTGTTGACGCCGACCTTCTTTGAAAGTTCAATGAAAGAATCCATGACCTCCTTCTTGTTCGGAACATTCTCCTCGATCTCTTTTCCGTAAGGCGTGATCGTCACGTTCCAGTACATCCTGTGATCCTTCAGTTCTTCAATATGTTCCAGCATCGGCTTTGGGTTTTTGGTGCAGAAGACGATGATGTCCGTCGTCTCAGGATCGATGTCATAGCGGATCACCATGTGCGGATCGAAAGGATTCCTCACCATGACGAAACCCTCCCTGATCCTGTTCATGAACCACTCGCTGTAAAAAGCCGGTATATCTGTCCGGCTGCCCGTATTCAGTATCATCGCTCCCCTCCGGAATAATGACTTCTCAGCTCAGCAAAATCGGCATCCTGCAGCTCGTTCTTCCACAGACGGAAGAGGATATAGGAAGCCCAAAGGATCTCCAGACAGTAGACGGATATCGCCATGATCCCCATCCTGCCATCCATGACATATTCGACATGGAGGACGCTCGTATCTTCAAAGAGACAG
>JAILBD010000153.1 GCA_024681275.1 Erysipelotrichaceae bacterium | reverse complement strand
AAAGATGACCGGGATCATCACCAGCATGAATCTGATCAGCAGGCTGGTGATGGATTCCATGTTCTTATCGAAGACGGATTTTTCTTCAACGCTCTGCAACGTCTTGGACATGTTTCCGAAGTAGGTGTCATTGCCCGTCAGAATGACGACAGCGCGGGCGGAACCGGATACGATATCGCAGCCCATGAAACCGATGTTGCTGAGGTCGGTGATATTGTCGCCTTCGCGATGATCGGAGTACTTCTCGACCGGCTGGGATTCTCCGGTCAGCTGTGCCTGATCGACGAAGAGGTCCTTTGTTTCGATGAATCTGACGTCTCCCGGGATCAGGTCTCCCGAGCCCAGTATGACCAGGTCGCCCGGCACGCATTCTTCGATGCCGATCTGCATCTTCAGGCCTTGCCTGATGACGTTGACTTTGGTGATGATCATTTGCTGCAGGGCTTTGGCGGCAGCGTCGGATTTCTGTGATTGAACGAAGGAAACGGCGGAGGAAATGGCGACGATCACGATGAGCATGATGATCGTGGCATATGACGGCGTTTCCGGAAGGACGACATCGGTAAAATAGCTGACACCGATGACGACCAGCAGGACGATGTTGAATGGATTGATGATGGATTCTTTCAGATGGTAGAAGAGAGAATCGTGATTGTCGGTCTGTATCTTGTTGGGACCGTACTTCTCCTGACCAGCTTCGATCTGTGTCGCGTTCAGACCGTCGTTATTCAATGAAAAATGATCGAAGACTTCTGCCTGGGACATCAAAGAAAAAGATGTCAGGATATCGTCGACTTTTCTTACGTTATTCGTTTTTCTGATATTGGTCATATAAAAAGCCTCCCTAATGGGCGGCTTTCGGGGCATGATTGAAAAGATAGTCCGCTTGAGCCGCCTCTAATTCTTCATTCTCGATATAGGAACTTCAGCAACTTCCATACGAAAAACCTTTCTTCATTTTTATGATACCATACAGATTACTTGAAAATAGTAAAAATCGGAACAAAAAAGAGGAAAAAAAGAGTCTTCATTCAGTCATTTTTTTGTTGAATTATCCGTTCAAATAACCTATAATAATAACTGCCTTATTTTTACATTTTAAGCCCCGGAAACTTAAAAGGAGAAAAAATATGCGTCAGACAACTATGCTGAAACCAGCAGAAGTTAAAAAAGACTGGTATGTAGTTGATGCGAGTGGAAAGACTCTCGGCAGACTTGCTACACAGTGTGCAGCGATCATCAGAGGCAAACACAAGCCATCTTACACACCGAATGTCGACTGCGGCGATTACGTGATCATCGTCAACGCTGCAAAGGTCGTCTATACAGGCGATCAGGAAAATAAGAAGACTTACTACCACCATTCAATGTACCCGGGAGGGTTAAAAGCAAGAACGATCGGACAGATGAAGAGAGACTATCCTGTAGAGTTAGTGGAAAAAGCAGTCCAGGGTATGCTTCCACACAACAAACTGGGTGATCGTATGAGAACTCATTTGTATGTCTACGCAGGCGCTGAGCATCCTCACGCCGCTCAAAAGCCAATTGAGCTCAAATAAGGAGAAAATCAATGCCTAAAAAGAAAACGAACGTAAGTTACCTTGGTACAGGAAGACGTAAATCTTCCGTTGCCCGTGTCTATATGACACCGGGTACCGGCAAGATCATGGTCGGTGAAAAAACTCTTGAAGAATATCTTCCGCAGGAAATCTTAAGAATGGTAGTAAAATCTCCGTTGGTCGAGACGGGTACAGATGGTCAGTATGACATCTTTATCAACGTTTACGGCGGCGGTATGACAGGCCAGGCCGGTGCAATGAGACATGGTATCTCCCGTGCACTGCTGGAAGTCGGGGAAGACTTCAGACCTGTCTTGAAGAAAGCAGGCTTCTTAACTCGTGATTCTCGTGCTAAAGAACGTAAGAAGTATGGTTTAAGAGGAGCTCGTAGAAGGCCTCAGTACTCAAAGCGTTAATTTTCAAAGAATTACGTCAAAAGCATCCTTCTGGGATGCTTTTCTTTTTGGTACATTTTAATTCGTCATGGCCTTTGTAAGGATCCTGCTAACCTATAATTGAATTGGAAAAAAGGAGATAATGATATGCCAAAGATCAAAGCAGGAGACAGATTTCCGGAATTCACGTTCCAGACCGCTTACGAAGGCGAGTTCAACAGCCTGGAAGCTCTGAATGGCAAGACCGTATTCTGGGTCTTGCGTTACATCGGCTGTACCGTGTGCCGCTACGATGTCCACCTCATCGCTCAGCGTTACGATGAGTTCAAGGAAAAAGAGGCACAGGTCTTCGTGGTGATGCAGAGCGATCAGCAGCATGTCCGCAAGGATCTGGAGTCCACGGATACGAAGCTTCCATTCCCGATCGTGACCGATCCTGAACAGAAGATCTATCAGCTTCTGGAGATCAGGCCTGCCAGCAGCAGGGAGGAGATGATCGAGGGTGTCCTTGACCGGCTCAAGGAAAAAGGAGCCAAGGCAAGGGAAGCCGGTTTCTCGCATGGTGATTACGAAGGAAATGAGCAGCAGTTGCCGGCCATGTTCATCGTCAACGAGGACGGTATCGTAGAATATGCCAATTATGCAAAGAACATCATGGACATGCCGACTGTCGATGAGGTCCTGAACCTCTTGTAGGATTTTATTACATGAAGCCTTCGGTCTGCGAAGGCTTTTTTGTATGATATAAATAAGGAAAACAATATGGGATATGTGGATGCGCATTGTCATCTGGGTTCAAGGCACTTTGATGACGATCGGAGCGAAATGATAGGACGCATGCAAGAGTCTGGCGTGGATAGGGCGATCATGATCTGCTGCAGCAGGCATGACCTTGATCACTGCCTGAAACTCAGGGAAGGGTTTCCCGGTTTTAAGCTGGCCTGGGGCATCCACCCGCAGGACCTTGAGGATGAACATGATGATGACAGGCTCGTTCGTTTTGAGAAAGACCTGCTCGAAGCACAGGCGGATATGATCGGTGAGATCGGTCTGGATTATTATTCCCATCCTCATACAAAGGGATCCCAGATCCGTTTCTTTGAAAAGCAGCTGGAAATGGCGGTGAAATATGATCTTCCGGTCGATATTCACATGCGCAAGGCCAGCAACGATACGCTGCAGATCCTGAAAAAGTATCCGGTCCGGGGCATCATCCACAGTTTCAGCGGTTCCGTTGAGATGGCGAGACTTTTTCTGAAGGAGGGATTTTATGTCTCCTTTGGAGCCAGCATCCTTTTCAAGGGAGCCAGAAGACCGGCGCAGGTCATTGCCGATATGCCTTTGGATCGTCTGCTGATCGAGACGGATGCGCCTTATCAGAGCCCGGTGATCGACCATCGGCATGAACCGGCGGACGTGATCAGGATCTACGAGGCGATCGCTCAGGTGAAGCAGATCTCTGTGGAGGAGCTGCAGAAGATCGCAGCGGGTAATTTCGATCGGATCTTCGTGAAAGCGTGACGGCGGGTATGCCGTCACTTTTTTGTTAGAATGGTCATAAAGGCGGTAAATATCATGGATGAAAAAGAAATCAGACAGTTGATCGAAGAAGGAAGGGCCCATCTCAGGACCGGCTATTCCGAAAACAGCTACCCGGATTATCAGACGGATCAGCAGCTGAAGAGGCCTCAGCCTCCTCTGGTCAAGGCACCGATGAGGCAGGAAGCGATCGATCTGCCGATGGATTTTGAGGGCATTGAGATCGAGACCGATTTTCTGACGATCGTCAACAGGCGCAGTTCGCATCGCGTTTATACAGAGGAAGAGATCTCCTTGAAACAGCTGTCCTATCTGCTTTGGTGCATGCAGGGCGTCAAGGAGATCAGAGGCAGAGCTTATGCGACTTTGCGCACGGTGCCTTGCGGGGGTGCCAGACATCCTTTTGAGACCTATATGGCGCTCAGAAAGGTAGAGGGTCTCCAGGATGGTCTCTATCATTATCTGCCGATGGGCCATAAGATCGAGTTCCTTGGCTGGCTTGAAGATCTCAAAGGCTTCATGGGTGCTTCCCTGATGGGACAGGTATGGGCAGCCAAAGCCAACATCATCTTCTATTTTTCGATCATCTTCTACAGGTCGGAATGGCGTTACGGCATTCATGCCCACAGAGGTCTGATGACAGATGCCGGCCACATCACGGAGAATCTCTATCTGGCCTGCACAGCGCTTGGCATTGGAGGCTGTGCGATCGGCGCTGTTGACGGAAAGCTTTGCGATGAGGTCTTCGGTCTTGATGGCGAGGAAGAAAGCATCGTCTATGCGCAGCCTGTCGGTATGGTATGCGATCAGGACAAGGATAAGGAACAGGATTTCTATGCTTTTGTGAAGGAACAGGATCTATAGGAATTGAAAAGATTTTCATAATAATGATTTTTATAACAAAAAGTGATATTTTTTCAAATAAATATCACTTTTTTAAATTGTGGAAGGATATATGCCGGTGCTAAAATGAAATGGATTTTTGTTTCAGGGGGTATAACATATGAATATCATGTTCATGTTGGTACTGTGTATCATGACGGGCGTTTTGGCTTTTGCCTATGCCGTCTATCTTTACAGGTGGGTCAGATCTCAGCCGCAGGAGAATGCGGCGATCCGGAAAGTCTGCGGACTGATCCAGATGGGTGCGAGGACTTTCCTGAACAAGCAGAACCGGATCCTCATCGGTTTTGCGGGCATCGTCGCATTTGCGATCCTGTTGTTCCTTCCTAAACCATTCTGGAAGGGTTCGTTCAGTGAGAACCTGGTCAATGCGATCGCCTATATCGGCGGAACGCTGCTCTCCGCTTTGAGCGGGAAGATCGGGATCGAAGTTGCAACGATCGCTAACGGAAGGAGCGCTTATGCGGCAAAGACGGATCTGAAGTCTTCTTTCATGGTCGGTTTCAGGGGCGGAGCGGTCATGGGCATGGCTGTCGTCGGTGCCTGTGTCCTGGGCGTATCTTTAGTCTATCTGCTGACGGGCAATACACAGACTGTTCTGTGTTTCTCGCTCGGCGCGAGTTCCCTGGCTTTGTTTGCCAAGGTCGGTGGTGGCATTTTCACCAAGACTGCCGATATCGCAGCTGACCTGACGGGCAAAGTCGAATTGGGCATTCCTGAAGATGACCCACGCAACCCGGCTGTCATCGCCGATAACGTCGGTGACAACGTGGGCGATGTTGCGGGAATGGGTGCGGACCTTTTCGACTCCAATGTCGCTTCTTTGGCGGCTGCTCTGGTCATTGCCCAAAAACTGGATTCCATTTCTTCCTTTAACAACAATGTCATCACGGTCTTCTGCTATGCCGGTCTGGGCCTGCTGGCTTCTTTGATCGGCGTCGTGACGGCTAAGATCGGCAAGAACGGCAATCCGACGGGAGCGCTGAACTCCAGTACCTACGTGACGACCGGTATCTATGCGATCATGACCGCAGTGGCAACGGCGCTCTTCCACTTCTCGTGGCGGATCTGGACAGCCTGCATACTTGGCCTGCTTGTGGGCGTCGTCATTGGCATCACGACCGATTACTTTACGGATGACAGCAGGAAGCCTGTCCACAATGTGGCACATGCGTCAAAAACGGGACCTGCTTTCACGATCCTTTCCGGTATCTCTTATGGATTCCTGAGCGCTTTGCCGGCTCTGGTGGGCACAGGTGTTTCTACGATGATCTCCTATAAGCTCTGTGAGGGCATCGATCCGGCTCTTTCTTCCGAATATGCGCTTTTCGGCATTTCGATCGCGGCAGTCGGCATGTTGTCGATCGTGGGCATGATCGTTTCCAATGATGCCTATGGTCCGATCGTGGACAATGCCAGAGGTCTGGCGGAGATGGGTGGTCTGGGCGATGAGGTCCTGGAGATCACGGATGAACTCGATTCAGCCGGCAATACCGTCAAAGCCATCACCAAAGGCTTCTCGATCGCGGCTGCCGGTCTGACAGTCATTGCCCTCCTAGGCACCTTTATGTCCGAGGTCAATGATGCCGCAGCTTTGCTGGGAATGGAGAAACTGAGCGGTTTCGATGTCATGGATCCTCTGGTCTTCTTCGGCATGCTGGTGGGGGCAGCGATCCCGGCCGTCTTCTCGGCGATGCTGATACTGGGTGTCAACAGGAATGCCCAGAGGATGGTCGAGGAGATCCACAGGCAGTTCAACACCATCGAAGGTCTCAGGGAAGGAAAGTGCGATCCGGAATACAACCGCTGCATCGATATCGCGACTTCAGGTGCGATCAGGGAACTGATCCCGGCCGGAGCCAGTGCGATCCTGTCGACGATCGTGGTCGGTCTTGTCGGCGGTGTCAAGGCGATCGGTGGCTTCCTGGTAGGCAATATCCTCAGCGGTCTGCTGCTGTCGCTGTTCATGTCCAACTCCGGCGGTCTCTGGGACAATGCGAAGAAATTCGTTGAAGCCGGAAACGAAGGCGGAAAAGGTTCGGAAGCGCATAAGGCTGCTGTCGTAGGGGATACCGTAGGCGATCCATTCAAGGATACGGCCGGTCCGAGCATCAATACGCAGATCACCGTCGTCTCTTTGATCGCATCGCTGCTGTCCACTCTGTTTTTGACGATGTCACTGTTCAAATAGTACAGAACGAATAAAGAAGCCGTCTTGAACGGCTTCTTTTCATTTATATCGGTAATTGGCTGGATAGAGGTTCTTCAGTATCCCTTTGTTCACTTTGCCAAAGCCAAGCGGGAATCCGTCGACGCATACCAGGACGGTATCTTTGGCATACTTGTCTTTGACATCCAGTGTTTCGCATTTCAGATATTTGATGACCCTTTGATCGTCGAGATCCAGATCCAGGACATTATCGTATTCTTTTGCTTGGAGGGCCATGGCCAGCGCCTGGGAAGGGTCGAACCTGTCGTGATGGTAAAGACCCAGATAGAGACCTGAACGTAAGACGCGCAGTCCTTTGAGATCGAGCCCATGTCCTGTTTCAAAATAGAGCTTGTCTTCCCGCCTGAGACATCGGCCGGAAGGAAGTCCCATCGAGATATGTTCCAGAGAGACTCCGCTTGTACCAGGAGGAGTTTTCTTTTTCTTTTCGACCCTGTCGCCTTTCTGAAGGAGGGCGACGAAGTGACCTTCACCGGCGATCCTGTGAGGGTAGAGCCGGACGCAGTTTCTTGTGTTTTCGCTGAGACCTTCTTTGAATCCTTCGTACTTTTTTAAGGGGAGGACTTTCAGTTCAGGGCAGATGCTGAGGGCGTATTCGATGACTTCTTCATCTTCTTTCGGTGAGAAGGTGCAGGTGGAATACAGGATCATGCCGCCAGGTCTGCACATATCGATGGCGGAGGTGATGATCTGTTTCTGTATCGGCGCGTAGAAGCTGTTTCCTTTTTCCAGCCAGGATCTGATCAGGTCGTTTTCCTTGCGGAACATCCCTTCACCTGAGCATGGGGCATCGATGAGGATCTTGTCGAAGCATTCATGAAAGCGGTCGATCCTGCCGATGTCTTCAGCCATGACGACCGCGTTCTTGACACCCTGGTTTTCAAGCGTTTTGAGAAGGACCTGTGCCCGGCTGATGGAAATATCATTGGCGAACAGCGTGCCGCTTTCTTTCAGTTTGCAGGCGAGCTTGGACGATTTGCCGCCAGGTGCGGCGCAGCAGTCCAGGACGAGATCGCCTTCTTCGATCTCGAGAGCCTGAGCCGGATACATGGCGCTCGGTTCCTGAAGGTAGTAGAGACCGGCGAAGTAATAGGGATGTTTGGCCGGCCTGTCTTCCTCTTCGTAGTAGAAACCGTCATCGGTCCACGGTATGGGAGTCAGATGAAAAGGATTGATCTTCAGAAAGTCTTTGACGGAGATCTTCAGTGTGTTGATCCGCAGGCCATAGACCCTCTTCTCTTCAAAACTGTTCAGATAGGCATCATATTCGCCTTTGAGCAGTTCTTTCATCTGTGCCAGATATTCTTCAGGAAGTTTCAGCATATCTCCAGTGTATAGAAAAAACGGTTTTTTCGCAAAACAGTGAGGAAAATCGCTTTTTCCTGCCTATTATGTATGGGAGGTTTCGATGAAATGTTCAAGATGCGGAAATGAGGATCCGGCTTATTTCTATAAAGGTTCGAGGGGCTATTACTGCCGTAAGTGCGTGAAGTATTCCAGAGTCCTGCTGGAGGAGGAACTGAAGAGTTTTGATTATGAGATCGGATACGATGCGGATGAGTATCGGTTCGCATATGATCTGACAGATCAGCAAAAGGAAGCTTCCGGCCGTTGCCTGAAAGTTCTGGAGAAGGGGGATGTACTGCTGCACTGCGTCTGCGGGGCGGGAAAGACGGAGATCGTCGTTGCCAGTATCGCCGCCTATCTTGGAAAAGGCCTGAAGGTGGCTTATGCGATCCCACGCAAAGAAGTCGTCATCGAATTGAGCGAAAGATTCAAAGCGATATTCCCCAAGGCAAAGATCACGTCGGTCTATGGCTCTCATCACGAGGAACTGAGCGGCGACCTGATCGTCTGCACCTGCCATCAGCTCTACCGCTATTATCGGACTTTCGACCTGCTGATCCTGGATGAAGCGGATGCCTTTCCGCTGAAAGGAGATGAGACCCTCTTTCAGATCGCACTCAATTCCTGCAAGGGGCGTATCATCTTCTCCACAGCGACGATCGATGCGCAGCTTCAGAAAGCCGTAAGTCTCAGACATGCAGAGACCGTTGAACTGTTCGTGAGACCGACGGGCAGGCCTTTGAGTGTTCCCAGACTGATCGTGTCCGACCGCATCCTGTCGTACGTCCTTCTGATCATTCTTTTGTGGAGAAGCAGCAGACAGTGCATCATCTTCACGGAAAACCGCAGAGACTGCAGATCCTTATATCGCATCTGCTCGATCTTTTTCTCCTGTACCTATGTCTATTCGGATCTGGAAAACAGAAGGAAGAACATCGATGATTTCCGGAAAGGGAAGTTTCGTTTCATCTTTGCGACGACCGTCCTGGAAAGGGGGATCACGATCGCGGGCATCGATGTGATCATCATGGACACGGGAGCTTCTTTTGATGAAGGCGCTCTGATCCAGATGCTGGGCAGGGTCGGAAGGAGCGTTCATGATGAGGATGGCCGATCTTATCTTTTCTGCAGTCCTGCTGACAGGCAGGTCAGAAAGACCCTGCTTTATCTGAAGGAGGCGAACAGCCGCCTGTGAGGTGCCTCTTCTGTGACAAACAGATCGACAAGTATGATCTGCGCAGCCTTTTTCTGGAGAAAGATGAGCTCTGCATCAGTTGCCGGGCCCAGCTGAAGGTGAGGCACCGATATCTGGACCTTGGCGCATTCAGAGTCGAATCTTTCTATGAATATGAGGGCATTTTCCGCAGTCTGCTCCTGCAGTATAAGGAATGCGGGGATGAGGCACTGAAGAAAGTCTTCCTTTACGGACTGAAAGATCACCTGAATATACGTTACTTTGGTTACAAAATGATCCTCGTTCCCAGCAGCAGAAGGAAGCTGGAAAGCAGGGGTTTCGATCATCTGGCCGGCATTTTCGAAGGTCTGAGGCTGGAGAGGGCAGGTGGTCTGAAAATGGTGGAAGAGCTCTCTCAGGAGGGCAAATCGTTCTTTGAAAGGCTAAAAATGGCCGATAATTACGTTTATGAGGGCGAAAAACTGGATAAAGTGCTCATTGTCGATGACGTGGTCACGACCGGTTCGACCTTGAGAGGCGTATATCGCAGTATTTTTGAGCATGCAAAAACTGTCAAAGTGTTATCTCTAGCTTACAAAAGTTCTACTTTACATTAATAAAATAAAGTGTGGTAAAATAATGCCTATAAAGGAGAATAAGGAAATGTTAGGCAAAGTAAAAAGATTCAACAAGGTTAAGGGATTTGGCTTCATTACAGCAGATGACGGTCGTGATGTCTTTTTCCATTATTCTCAATTGCTCATGGATGGTTACAAAACTATTAATGAAGGAGCACCGGTTGAATTTGATCTAGTCGAAGGTGATCGAGGTCTTCAAGCTCACAATATAAAAGAGATTCAAGAATAATCGAGAAACACAAAGAAAGTTGGCTCAAAAAGTCAGCTTTTTTTGTTATGTTATAATAGTATGGAATTGGAGAGACAAGATGGGTTTATTTGACAAATTATTCAATAATGACAAGAGGATCCTGGATGAGGTGGAAAGAGCCGTCCGTCCGGTCGATGCTCTGGCAGATAAAATGAGTGCTTTGAGCGATGAAGAGCTCAAGGCCAAGACTGCGGAATTCAAGGAAAGACTTGCGCAGGGACAGACGCTGGATGACATCCAGGTCGAGGCTTTTGCCGTGGCAAGAGAGGCCGCGAAGAGAGTGATCGGCGAATATCCTTTCTTCTGCCAGCTGGAAGGTGCCTATGTCTTGCACAGAGGCGATATCGCCGAGATGAAGACCGGTGAAGGAAAGACGCTGACTTCCGTCATGGCGGTCTATCTGAATGCTCTGGAAGGAAAGGGCGTTCATGTGGTCACGGTCAATGAATATCTGGCTGAACGTGACAGCGAGTGGATGGGTGCGATACACCGTTTCCTGGGTCTGACCGTCGGTCTGAATCTAAGAGCTCTGACTCCTGCCCAGAAGCGCCAGGCTTATGAATGCGACATCACCTATACGACCAACTCGGAAGTCGGTTTCGACTATCTGCGTGACAACATGGTAACGCGCGTGGAAGACAGGGTCCTGCGTGAGCTCAACTTTGCGCTGGTCGACGAGGTCGACTCGATCCTGATCGATGAATCGAGGACTCCGCTGATCATTTCGGGCGGTGAGAAGAAGACCGCCAATCTCTATATCAACGCCGATCGTTTCGTCAAGCGTCTGAAGAGGGATGAAGACTATGTCATCGATGTCAAGGATAAGAATGTCCAGCTGACAGAGGAAGGCGTGCACAAAGGCGAGAAGGCTTTCGGCGTCGAGAACCTCTATGATATCGATAATACTTCCCTGGTCCACTATATCGCTCAGGCTCTGAAGGCCAATTACATCATGACCAGGGATGTCGAATATGTCGTTGAAGACAATGAAGTCATCATCGTCGATCAGAACACCGGCCGTAAGATGCCGGGTCGTGAGTATTCGGATGGCTTGCATCAGGCGATACAGGCCAAGGAAGGCGTTCCGATTAAACAGGAGACGACGACCTGGGCGACGATCACCTATCAGAATTTCTTCAGGCTATACAAGAAACTGGCCGGTATGACCGGTACTGCCAAGACCGAAGAGGAAGAATTCCTTTCCATATATAATATGAGAGTCGTGGAGATCCCGACCAACAAGCCTGTTGCAAGAGTGGATTATCCGGACCTCGTATTTGGCACCAAGAGGGCAAAGTACAATGCTCTGCTGGAAGAGGTGAAAGAGCTCTATGCCAAGGGCCAGCCGGTACTGGTCGGTACGATCTCGGTCGAGACTTCTGAGCTGATCTCCAGGATGTTCAAGCAGGCCAGGATCAGACATGAGGTCCTCAATGCCAAGAACCATGCCCGTGAAGCGGAGATCATCGCGAAAGCGGGCCGCGAGGGTTCGGTCACGATCGCGACCAACATGGCCGGTCGTGGTACCGATATCAAGCTGACCGATCGTTCCAGGGAACTGGGCGGTCTGGTCGTTCTGGGTTCGGAAAGACACGAGTCACGCCGCATCGACAATCAGCTGCGCGGCCGTTCAGGCAGACAGGGCGATCCGGGTTATTCCCGTTTCTATGTCTCTCTGGAAGATGAGCTGATGGTCAGGTTCGGTTCGGACAGGATCTCATCCCTCTTTGAGCAGATGGGAGATATCCCGATCGAGAACAAGACGGTCACCAAGGCGATCTCCAGTGCCCAGAAGAGGGTCGAAGGACTCAACTTCGATGTCCGTAAGGCACTGCTGGATTATGATGATGTCATGCGCCAGCAGCGTGAGACGATGTATGCGCAGAGGAACTACATCCTTGAGAACGAGGACATCCATTCCGTCGTTGAGAACATGTTTGAGAGAGTCATGGAAAACATCGTGGATTCCAATATCTCTGTCGACGGCAAGAAGGAAGTCATCGATTACGCTTCGATCGTGAAGCGTCTGAATACGATGGGGCAGACCGCATTCAAGGAAGAAGACATTGCCGGTCTGAACCGGGAGGATGTCATCGCCAGATGCAAGGATGCGGCTTTCAATGCCTATGAAAAGAAGATCAAGCCGGTCAAGGAACAGATCATGCCGGTCGAGAGGACGATGGTCCTGAGGCTGATGGACAGAGCCTGGCAGAATCACATCGATGTCATGTCCAAACTGAGAGAGGGCATCCATCTGCGTTCCTATGCCCAGAACAATCCTCTGCAGGCTTATGTTGAAGAGGGTTATGAACTATTTGAAAGCATGATGAATACGATATCTTCCGATGTCGTCACATTCTGCAATAATCTCAAGATCGTAATAAAGGAAAAATAGAATATGGAAATTTATGAAATGAAACAGAGCCTAAACACTTCCTTAAAGAAGTTAAAAGATTTAGGCGACTCTCTTTGACCTCGCGTCTATCGATAAGAAATTAGAAGAGCTGGAAGAGCTGCAGAATTCCGAGACTTTCTGGTCGGACCAGAAGAAGGCTCAGAATGTCATCAAAGAATACAATAAGCTGAAGGATCTGAAGACCAGATATTTTAAGAATGAGTCTGACATCGAGGGGATACTCGCTGAACTGGATGAGCTCAACAGAGATTACGATGCTGAACTTTTTGAATTGCTGGAAGATGAATACAAGGATGTGAACAAGGAATTTGAGGATTTTGAGATCAAGGTCCTTCTGTCCAACGATTATGATCATTCCAACGCCTTGCTGGAGATCCATCCAGGTGCCGGTGGCACCGAGTCGCAGGACTGGGCGGAGATGCTGTTCAGGATGTATCAGCGCTATGCCCAGAACAACGGCTATGGTTTCGAGGTCATCAGCTATGAGGAAGCGGATGAAGCCGGGATCAAATCCTGTCTGGTGGCGATCAAGGGCGATATGGCTTACGGCTATCTGAAGGGTGAGAGCGGTGTGCACAGGCTGGTGAGGATATCACCGTTCGATGCATCGAGCCGCAGGCACACTTCTTTCGCTTCGGTCGAAGTCCTGCCAGAGTTCAACAATGAGATCGAGATCGAGATCAGGGATGAAGACCTTGAAGTCGATACGATGCGTTCTTCCGGTGCCGGCGGTCAGCACATCAACAAGACAGACAGCGCCGTCAGGATGAAGCACATCCCGACAGGACTGATGGCTTTCTCACAGTCGGAGCGTTCTCAGATCCTGAACCGTGAGAAGTGTCTTGCCATCCTGAAAGCCAAACTGTATCAGAAGGCCATTGAAGACAGGGAAAACGAGAAGCGCGCTCTCAAGGGTGAGCAGCGCAAGATCGAATGGGGTTCACAGATCCGTTCCTATGTTTTCTGTCCGTATACGATGGTCAAGGATCACAGGACCAATTATGAAGAAGGGAATGTCGATAAGGTGATGAACGGGGAGATCGGTAATTTCCTCTTTGCTTACCTGAAATCGCAGATATAAAAACATGAAGAAAAATATCAGTATGCTGACTCTGCTGTGTCTGGTGCTGGGCATCGTGGCAGGGCTCTATGCCAAGCCTTTGGTCACTTCGGTGGCTTTTATCGGCACGATCTATATCAATCTGCTTAAGTTCCTGATCGGGCCTGTCGTCTTTACAAGCATCGTTCCGACGATCTATCATTCTTCCAGGAAGAAGGACAGGACTTTATCCAGAGCTGTCGCCATCTATATGGCGATGTTTATGGCGACATATCTGCTGATGTCTGCCCTGACAGTGCTCATCGATCCTGCCGAGGGTTTCAGTTTTCCGGCTACCGACTGGAACGGGACCACGCAGGCTCTGAGTGTTCAGGATATCATCATCAATCTTTTCCCGAGCAATCTGGTGACGATCTTTGCCGAGACGAAACTCTTTGCGATCATCCTTTTTGCCTACATACTGGGACTCAGCCTTTCCAAGGTCAAGAAGGGTGAAAGGATCGCGGAGGATATTCAGATCATCAGGGATGTCTTCTTCAGGATTTTGGAGTACATCATGTATCTGACGCCTTTGGCTGTCTTTGCCCTGATCGGCAATACGGTCGCCGTTTACGGCACGGTCATCATCGGTGTGGGTCTGAGATACATTGCGATGGCCTATCTGGGCGGCCTGGCCACGATCCTTGTGATCATGATCCTGCCGGTGTGGATCATTGCGAAGATCTCGCCGATCGAGTATATCAGAAAGGTCTACAAGGTATGGATCGTTTCTTTGACGACCTGTTCTTCCGCGGCGACACTGCCTACGACGATGAAGGTGTGCAAAGAGGAATTCGGTGTCTCTTCGCAGGTCGTGGATGTCGTCAGTCCTTTGGGCTGCACGATCCACATGTGCGGCGGAGCTGTGTCTTTCGCTCTGCTGGGGTTCTTCTGTTCCAGGATGTATGGCATCGGGATCACTTTGCCGACTTACATCCTGATGGCTGTTTCCGCCTTGCTGATCAACATGTCAGCTCCGGGAATCCCCAACGGCGGCGTGGTGATCGGTGCGACTTATCTGCAGCTTCTGGGCATCCCGCTTGATTTCATTGGTTTCTATTCAGGTCTCTACAAGATCCTGGATATGCTGTATACGACGCTCAATGTGACGGGAAACATCACGGCCAACGTCATCATCAATAAGATCCAAAAATAATTCTTTGCGATGATATAAATATGTTAGAATAAAGATGTTTTGATGGATAGATCATCCGAAGGATCTTACAGAGAGTTATCGGTTGGTGGAAGATAGCAGGGAGATCGGATGAAGATGGATCCTGAACATCGCTGTCGATAGGTAGGCAGTGACGTGTGCTCGCGTTAAGAGTGTGAAGTTAGAAATAAAGGTGGTACCGCGCCTTGAGCGCCCTTGTGATCACCTTTTTTGTTTTAGGGAGGTATTTATGGAGAACAAAGGAAAGTATTACATCACTACTGCGATCGCTTATGCCAGCGGCAAACCGCATATCGGCAACACCTATGAGATCATCATGGCGGATGCGATCGCAAGGTATAAGAGGATGCTGGGTTACGATGTCTATTTCCAGACCGGCACAGATGAGCACGGTCAGAAGATAGAGGAGAAGGCCAAGGCAGCCGGCATGACCCCGAAAGAATTCGTCGATGTACAGGCCGCTGAGATCAAGCGTATCTTTGATCTGATGAATACCTCATATGATCGCTTTATCCGTACGACGGATGATGATCATGAAAGACAGGTCAAAAAGATCTTCAAGAAGCTTTACGATCAGGGCGACATCTACAAGAGCGAATATGAGGGCTGGTACTGTACACCTTGCGAGTCTTTCTGGACGGATTCACAGCTCGTCGACGGCAAGTGTCCGGACTGCGGCAGAGAGGTCCATAAGGAGAAGGAAGAATCCTACTTCTTTAAACTGAGCAAGTATCAGAAGACGCTGGAACAGTACATCAATGACCATGAGGAGTTCATACAGCCTGAGTCCAGGAAGAACGAGATGATCAACAACTTCCTGAAGCCGGGCCTTCAGGACCTCTGTGTCTCCCGCACTTCTTTCAAGTGGGGCATTCCGGTCGATTTCGATCCAAAGCATGTCGTCTATGTCTGGATCGATGCTTTGAGCAACTATATCACCGGACTTGGCTATGATGTGGATGGCGATCATGGAGATCTCTACAAAAAGTATTGGCCGGCGGATCTGCATCTGATTGGCAAGGACATCATCCGTTTCCACACCCTCTACTGGCCGATCATGCTGCTGGCGCTGAATGTTCCGCTTCCGAAGCAGGTCTTCGGTCATCCGTGGATGCTGGTGGGAGAGGACAAGATCTCCAAGTCTAGAGGCAATGCGATCTATGCGGACGATCTTGTGAAGTTCTTCGGCGTCGATGCCGTCAGATACTACGTCCTGCATGAGATGCCTTTTGCCCAGGATGGCACGATCACCTGGGAGCTGGTCATCGAGAGGATCAATTCCGATCTGGCCAACGTCTATGGAAACCTGGTCAACAGGACCGTGGCTATGACCAACAAGTATTTTGGCGGTCAGCTGAACAGGGACTTCGTTGAAGAGGAACTGGACAAAGAATTCAAAGAGACGATCCTCAACGGCGTGAAGACTGTCGAAGAGAAGATGGATGGCTTGAGAGTCGGCGATTCGATCGAAGCGATCATGGAGATCTTCAGAAGATGCAACAAGTATATCGATGAGACTGCGCCTTGGACTCTGGCAAAAGACGAGAACCAGAAGGCACGCCTCAACACCGTTCTATATAATCTGCTGGAAGGCATCCGTTTCGGTGCCGTTCTGATGGAACCGTTCATGCCTGAAACAAGCAGGAAAGTATTCGAACAGCTCGGTACAGCTGTGACATCCTATGATTCACTGAGCAGCTTCGGCAATTACGAGTGCAGCAAGGTCACAGAGAGACCGGAAGCACTTTTCCAGAGACTGGATGCCGATAAGACGATGGAGGAAGTCCATGCCTATCTGGATAAGCCTGCCCAGAAGGTCGAGCATAAGGCGGAGATCGAATTCAGCGATTTCGAAAAGGTCGAAATGGTCGTGGGCAAGGTACTCAGCTGTGAGAAACATCCGAATGCCGACAAGATCCTGGTCTTCAATGTCGACTTCGGCTATGAGCAGCGTCAGATCCTTTCCGGCGTTGCGGCATACTACAAGCCGGAGGAGTTGGTCGGAAGGAACGTCATCGCCGTCATGAACCTGAAGCCTCGCAAGATCAGAGGACTGGATTCCAACGGTATGCTGCTGTCGGCAGTCAGAGAAGTCGACGGCAAGGAGAAGCTCGAACTGCTCAGTTCCGACATGGAACCGGGTTCGATCGTATGTTAGAAAAAGAGTGAATAACTCTTTTTCTTTAGGTATAATTAGGGTATGCGAAAGTACATAGCGATCATAATCTGTAAACTGGCAAAAAAGATATGCAAGTATTTCGGACGCGGTTCAAGTTTCCCGGGTCAGCTGGCTTTGAAGATCTGTCCTGATATCCTGTCTCAGATCGAACTGCCCGAGAACATCATTGCCGTCACCGGTTCCAATGGCAAGACTTCGACCGTGGAGATGATACACGGGATCATCGAAGCAGCCGGTATGAGTCTGGCGTACAACTATGAAGGTTCCAATCAGATCGAGGGTGTGACGACTCTGGTCCTTTCAAACAGCAGCCTGAGCGGCAGATTCAACAAAGATGTCCTGCTGATCGAGGCTGATGAGAGGTATGCGAAGCACATCTTCAGCTATATCACCCCGAAATACTATGTCATCAACAATCTCTATCGTGATCAGATGACCAGGAACGGTCATCCGGAATATGTCCTGTCGGATATCAGGAAGTCGATCCACGAAGGATCCATCCTGATCCTGAATGCCGATGATCCTTTGGTCAGTTCGCTGGGAACGCAGTTCAATAACGAGACCATCTATTTCGGCATTGAGGACAACCAGTATGTTTCCGAGAACTGTCAGAGCATTTATGATGATGGCTTCTATTGCCCTGTATGCAAGAAGAAGATGGTCTATGAGTACAGGCAGTTCGCCCATGTGGGCAAGTACGAGTGTCCAAACTGCGGATTCAGAAGGCAGGATCCCGCTTATGTGATCAGCGATCTGGATCTGAACAAGGGTACGATCACGATCAACGATGAATACACGCTCGATCTGGCGTTCAATACGATCTTCAATGCGTACAATGTGCTGGCTTCTTTTGCGGCCACATCCCTGCTGGGCATCAGACCGAGCCTGATCTGTGAAGTGCTGAATGATTACCTGATCAGGAATGGTCGTATCAAGACCTTTAAAGCCGGTGAACAGGAAGGGACTCTGCTGATCTCAAAACATGAGAATACCGTTTCCTATGACCGCAATCTGGAATATGTCTCTTCCAGAGAAGAAGTGACTCTTCTGCTGATCATCGATGATATCAGCCGCAAGTATTTCACTTCCGATACCTCCTGGTTGTGGGATATCCGATTCGAGTATCTGAATAACGAACATGTCAAAAAGATCGTCATCGCCGGAAAATATATTGCCGATGTGGCGATCAGACTTGAATACGCGGGCATCGACATGGATAAAGTCGTCTCTTTCAGACAGACACATGATGCTGTCGAATATCTGAAAGATCATACGGAGGGGCAGCTCTTTGCCCTGACCTGTTTCTCTGACGAGGGAAAACTGCTTAAGGAGGTCACCGTACAATGAGGATCTTGCATCTGTATCCGAATCTGATGAATCTCTATGGTGATCATGCCAATGTCACCCTTTTGAAAAAGCACCTGGAAGATCAGGGCGTTGAGGTCATCGTCGATCGAAGGGAAGTCTATGAGAGTTTTGATCCGGATTCCTACGATCTCATCTATATGGGTTCCGGGACTGAGAAGAATCTGATGGTCGCTCTGGATGAGCTGAACAAATACAAGTATTATCTGAAGAAGTATGTGGAAGAAGGCAAGGTCCTGTTTCTGACCGGGAACGCCATGGAAGTCGCTGCTTCAAGGATAGATGGCAGGAAAGCTCTTGATCTGGTCGGTTTCGATGTCGTGACGACTGAAAAACGTTACACAGGAGATGTCATCGTGAAGAACAGCGAGATCGGCGAGGTCGTTGGTTTCATCAATCGTTCAACGCTGATCGAAGGCGGTCTTGAACATAAGCTTTTTGATTATGATTTCCGCTATGAGGGTCTTAAGGATAACGAATACGAAGGATACCGCTACCGCAATCTGTTCGGAACGCATATCATCGGTCCGGTCCTGGTGAAGAATCCCTGTTTCATGAGCTTTATCGTTTCGATCCTGATGAAGGGAAAGTATCATAAGATCGCTTACCCTTACGAGGAGGATGCATATCAGACGACTCTGAGGGAACTGAAAAAGAGAAAATAGGATGGGCAGCGTTTTTCAATTTGATTGGGAAGTCGATCTCATCATATCGCTGCAGGAACTGATCTCTCAGTTCCCTTTTTTAAAGCATGTTTTTGTCCTTTTCACGTATTTCGGGGAACCGGTCTTTGGAGCGCTGATCGTTGCCGTTCTCTATTTCAGCAATAAAAAAGAGTGGGGCAGGTATGTGATCCTGAGCGCGCTGACCTGTCAGGTCGTGACGGACATGATCAAGAATCTGGTCTTCCGTATCCGTCCCTATATCGTGAATGAATCGATCGAATGTCTCAAGCCGGTCGAACCCAATGAGGACATCTACGATCCGATCAAACAGGGCTTTTCTTTTCCCAGTGCGCACGTGACTTTTGCTTCCTCTCTGGCAACAGGCATTGGCCTGAAGAGCGGAAAGCCGAAATATTCTCTGTTTCTTCTTCCGTTGGTCATTCTGGTCGCCATCTCCCGTTTTTCTCTGGGCGTTCACTATCCCGGCGATGTCATCGCCGGTGCTTTGATCGGTCTTGCGGGCGTCTTCCTTTTTGATCTCCTGTACAGGAAGGCTGAGCGAAAGAGAGCCTATCTTCTGCTGGCGGCTCTGTGCGTTCCGGGCATGGCTTTCTGCATCAGCGAAGATTATTTTGCGGTCTGCGGCCTGCTGATGGGTTTCATGTGCGGAGATCTCTATCAGGAGAGATATGTGCGTTTTGAAGATACGGATGATCTTGCGCAGATCGGGATGCGTCTGCTTGGGGCAGCTGCAGTTTTCCTGGGTTTCACAGAACTGCTGAAAGTGGCATCCGGATTTTTGACCTATGGCAGCCGGCCTTATCTTCTGTATCGGACGTTCCGCTATGGTATATCGACGTTCATGGCATTCGGGGTCTATCCGTATTCATTTGCCTGGATGGCGAAGATCAGAAAAAAACAGCTGTGAAGCTGTTTCTACCGGTTGCAGGTGATCGGATGCGGGATGTACAGTTCGTCGATGTATGCGACATCTTCTTTTGTGAGTTCGATGTCGAAACAGTTTACGGCGTCCTGCAGATACTTCTCTTTGGTGATGCCGATGATGGGTGAGGCGACGCCTTTGGCGAAATGCCAGGCCAGACAGATATTGGACATCGATGCGCCGTACTTCTGTGACAGTTCAAAGATGCGCTGCGCGATCTTCCTGTCGTATCCTTCGTTTGCATCATATCTGGTGCCCTCTTCACTGTCCAGCTTGTAGCGCAGGGAATCGGAGTCCCAGTTTGCCCGGGCAAGACGGCCGGAGGCATACGGAGCAAAGCTCGTACGGGAAACCAGGAACTGTTCGGCAACGGGGATCAGATCCCGCTCATCTTCCCGGTAGATCGGATTATAGTGGTTTTGCAGAGTGACGAAAGGCTGATAGCCTTTTTCTTTTGCCGTATAGCAATACTTCGCAAACTGATAGCCGAACATGGAACTGGCACCATAATAGCGGATGTGTCCCATCTTCACCTCTTCATCGAGTGCTTTCAGGGTGTCTTCGACCGGCGTGTCATAATCGAATCTGTGCAGGACGAGAATGTCGATATAAGGCGTATCGAGCCTTTTTAATGATCCCGCCACTTCTCTGTGAATGGCTTCTGGTGACAGTTTTCCTTCGTTGAAGTAACACTTTGTGGCGATGACGATCCGATCCCTGTCAAAGTCTTTGATCGCTTTGCCAAGGAAGATCTCTGATGTGCCGTTTGAATAATTGTTGGAAGTATCGAAAAAATTGATGCCTGCTTCGTAGGCTTTGCGGATGATGGCGGAAGAGTCTTCGTATCCAAGCGTCCACTGGTATTGACCTTCACCCGCTTCACCGAAGGACATGCAGCCAAGGCACAATCTTGAGACATTCAGATCACTGTTTCCCAGTCTGATGTATTTCATAAAATCATTATACTATTTGGATGATAAAATGAAATTATGGAACTTGTATATGATTATGATGCTCTGGTAAACAGGGAAAGATGCGAACTCAGGGATGAACAGGGGTCTGTTTTATATTGGGGGATCTACGATTTTGCGTTCAAATATCGGACCAGGATCTTTGATGGAAATGACGATGAAGTCTCCTTCGTTCAGAAGGACCTTGAAAGCGGCCTGGAAACGGTGGGGATCTATGATCCGGCAGACAGAAAGAAGGGAGAACTCCTGAAAGAGGAGGGCTCTTATCTGCTGCAGCCGGAGGGAAAGGAATATGCAGGAAACATCAGGGAAGGCGGGATCCCTTCCTTGATGAAAGTGGAGAATGGAACACTGTTCGTGGAAGATGAAAACGAAGTGCTCAAAGCTGCGGAAGTGCTTTTTGCTTTGGCACAGATAGACAGGAAGGATTGAAAGATGAAAAAGGAAGAATTCAGATTCAGATCGGCAAACAATGCGGTCGATGTGAGAGCGATGCGCTATGTTCCGGAAACGGAGGTCAGGGCGATCCTGCAGATCGCGCATGGGATGGTCGAATTCATCGACCGTTATGAGAATTTTGCGCAATTCCTCTGTTCCAAGGGGATCCTGGTGACGGGAAATGACCACATCGGTCACGGAGCTTCTGTAAACTCTGAAGATGACTGGGGCTATTTTGGTGATGATGGCAACAATGTGCTTCTGAAGGACATGCATGAACTGACCAGGATCACGAAAGAAGCTTATCCTAACAAGCCTTACTTCCTTCTGGGCCATTCGATGGGTTCTTTCTATGCAAGACAGTATCTGGCTCTGTATGGAAACGAACTGAAAGGCGCGATCATCATGGGCACAGGGCACGAGCCTGCTTTCAAGGTGAAGGGCGGCATGATGATATGCAAGATGATCGCTCTGTTCAAAGGATGGCGTCATCGTTCCCAGTTTGTCAACAACATGGCTTTCGGAGCTTACAACAAGCGTTTTGAACCGGCAAGGACCAGGTCCGACTGGCTCAGCAAGGATGAG